>JANMQE010000361.1:0-2463 GCA_031370195.1 Phyllobacteriaceae bacterium | reverse complement strand
CTGAAAGACGTCCACTATTTCGCCGTCGAAGCGTTCAGGTGGAAACCCGGGGACAGTGGACTCTGAAAAGGCCCCCGATCTCGGCGCTTGCAAGCGATTGAAATTACAACAAAATTCCAACTTTCGTTATCGTCGGGCTTGTCCCGACGACCCAGACTTGACCTAAAGCCGGAAACCGGCCCATCGCGCCGTAGCCTTTGCGTAGGCGGATGCCGTTCGGCATGCCATATCAAAGCCTGAACAAAACAGCCCCAACCATCACGCCCGAACTGCCGCCACATTCTGCTCCCGCAGCAAACGCCCTGCGGTCTCGGCAGTCATCGGTTCGCCAAACAGAAAACTCTGCGCATATTCGCAGCCCATCTGCCGCAGTTGCAGTGCGTCGCGGTCAGTCTCAATGCCTTCGACAACCACTTTCAGCCCAAGCTCATGCGCCATGTTGACCATCGAGCGCAGCAGCACAAATTTCTTCGGGCTGTTGTCATGCAAAAACGTCTTGTCGATTTTCAGCATGTCGAACGGAAACCGGCTGAGATAGGACAATGATGAATGGCCGGTGCCAAAATCATCAAGCGACAAGCCCACGCCAAGCGCTTTGACGCGATCAAGAATAAACACCGCCTGTTCCGGATTTTCCATCACCGCAGATTCGGTCAGTTCCAGTTTGAAAGTCCCCTTGGCAATCGTCGAGCTTGCCAGAATTGTCCTGAGTTCCCCGATCAAATCGCGCCGCAAAATCTGCCGCGACGACAGGTTCACCGACATGAAAACATCGGCACTGCCAGTCGATTTCTGCCAAAGCGCCAGCTGCTGCGAGGCCATGTTCATCGCAAAGTGGCCAAGCTGCCCGATGATGTTGCACCCTTCGGCGATTGGGATGAATTCCACCGGAGAAATCGGTCCGCGCCGCGGGTGATCCCAGCGCATCAGCGCCTCAAAACCGGCGATTGTCATGTCGGAAAGCTGGACAATCGGTTGGTAGACAATCGACAATTCGTTGCGCTCGGTCGCGCGGCGGAGGTCCGATTCCAGTTGCAGCCGGTCACTGCCGACACTCCTGAACGCCGGACGGAACGGCTCGATCCGGTCGCCGCCGGTGCGCTTGGCCTGAAACACCGCAAGTTCCGCATCCTTGACCAGATCTTCTGCCGTTGCCTGCGGCGTCGTCCAGGTCATCAATCCAATCGAAGCGGTGAGAATGATCTCGCGCTTGGCAAACGTGATCGGCGCGCGGATCGCCGCCTTCACCGCTTCGGCAAAAGCTGCAATGCGCGCGGGTTCATTCTCGGACAGCAAAATCAAGCCAAACTGGTCGCCGCCAATGCGCGCCAGCGTGTCCTGCGGTTTGACCAGCCTGATAATCCGCCGCGCCAGCGTCAGAAGTATCGTGTCGCCCGCCGACATGCCAAGTCCGTCATTGACCTGCTTGAACCGGTCAATATCAATGACAAAAACCGTCGGGCGAACCTTTTCCTCAATCCTGCCGACGGCAATCGAAGTCTCCAGCCGGTCAAGAAACAGCCGCCGGTTTGGCAAGCCTGTCAGATTGTCATTCACCGCGTCCTGCAGCAGCCGTTCCTCGGACTTCTTCTGCTCCGTCACATCAACCAGCGTCCCGACGCAGCGGATCACTTCGCCGTCAGAGCCGAGCACCGGCCGCGATTTCAGCGTGAACCAGTGATAGTGCCCGTCGCGCGCGCGGAAACGGAAATCCTGCGCAATCCTGCCGCGCCTGTGCTCAATCACCATGTCAAGCGTGGTGCGGAAAGGGTCTCGGTCATCCGGATGAAGATACTGCAGCCAAGTCCGCGCCGCGCCGTGCAACGTGTTGGGATCAAGCCCGATCAGCCCTGCAATATCCGGTTTGGTCACGATCTTGTCGCGCGGAACATCCCAGTCCCAGACAATATCGCCCGAGCCGGCAATCGCCATCGCCTGCCGTTCCATGTCCGAAAACAATCCCTGCTGCAACGCGCCGCCGGCAAATGCATGCTGCATCACTGTGAAGCCGATCAAGAGAACAACAAGCACCAACCCGCCGCCAAGCGCCGGCTGGATGATGTCATTGTCGATGGAGCCCGTGACCGCCATAAAACCGGACAGCAGCCAGAGCAAAATCAGCGCCCAGGTCGGAATGATCATGATCGCCCGATCATACCCGCGGATTGTCAGGTAAATAATAATCAAAAGACCCGCCGCAGCCGTCATCGCAAACGAGATGCGCGCGATGCCCGCTGCAATTGGCGGATCAAAAACGGCGACGCCAAAAAGCGCGCAAAGCCCTATCAGCCACATCAGCGCGCCATAGCTGAAATGCCCATGCCAGCGGTTGAGGTTGAGATAGGTATAAAGAAACACCACAAGCGTCGCCGCAAGTCCGACTTCCGTTGCCGCCCGCCAAGTCTGCTCATTGCCCGGCGCAATCTCGATCAGCTTGCTCAGGAACCCGAAGTCAACACAGAT
>JANMQE010000358.1:0-7351 GCA_031370195.1 Phyllobacteriaceae bacterium | reverse complement strand
GCACCGAACGCTCAAGCTGACTGCGCAAGGCGGCGGCATCGGCTCGTTCCGCAGTGATACGCAATTGCGATTGCTCGCTGCCTTTCAATGCAAGATCAGCAGCAGAATGAGCAGAGGCGAGTTCCTGCTCGAGATCAGCGGCGGATGCAGTTTCGCTGTTCAGGCGTTTTTCTTCGCTGTCCAGGTTGCCAAGGATTTCGGCATTGTCGTTCAGCAATTGCTCTTCGCGCTGAATGTCGGACAGCATCTGCACCAAACGCCGCTCAAGTTCAGTCTTGCGGACACGAAGCCGCTCAGCTTCCTCCTCGATTTGCGTGCGGGCAATCGTCAGGCGCTGCAACGCTGCTGCGGCTTTGGCCTCGGTATCACGCAATTCCGGAAGGTGGAGCGCACCGACACCTTGATCCTTGGCAGCGTTCATCTGCGATTGCGCGCGCTCGGCAACAGCGTTGGTGGCGACATTCAAGGCAGAATTGGCTTCGCCTTCCTGCACCTTGGCCTGTGTCCAGCGCAGATGGAACACGGTCGCCTCGGTGGCGCGGATATCGGCGGAAAGCGTCTTGAAGCGAGATGCCTGACGGGCCTGACGCTTGAGGCTCTCGATCTGGCTTGCCAGCTCTGCCGTCACATCGTCGAGTCGCTCAAGATTCTGTTCCGCGGCGCGCAGGCGCAGTTCCGCTTCGTGGCGGCGGGTGTGGAGGCCGGAGATGCCGGCTGCTTCTTCGAGCAGCGCGCGGCGGGCCTGCGGCTTGGCCTGAATGAGTTCGCCAATGCGCCCCTGCCCGACCATCGATGGCGAGCGGGCACCGGTGGACTGGTCAGCGAACAGCAGCTGCACATCCTTGGCGCGGGCCTCCTTGCCGTTGATGCGGTAGGCGGAACCCGCCTCGCGCTCGATGCGGCGTGTCACAACCAGCTCTTCGCTATCGTTGAATGCAGACGGCGCAGTGCGATCATGGTTCTGCAAGAACAGCGTGACTTCAGCAGTGTTGCGTGACGGGCGTGTGCCCGAGCCGGAGAAAATGACGTCATCCATGCCGGACGCGCGCATGTTCTTGTATGAGTTCTCACCCATGACCCACCGCAGCGCTTCAACCAGATTGGATTTTCCACAGCCGTTCGGCCCGACAACGCCTGTCAGGCCGGACTCAATGACAAACTCTGTCGGCTCAACGAAGGATTTGAAGCCGAGAAGGCGGAGCCGGGAAAAACGCATCATACCCCCCGGGCGCAGCGCGGAATGCGCGGCACCGGAACGGCACCAGCCTTACCCGCGTCAGAGCAGGCTGTCGATAAGCGCAGACATTTGATCAACAGTCATCGCTCCCGCGTATTTCTTGCCGTTGATGAAGAATGTCGGGGTGGATTCGACACCGAAGTCCTTGGTTCCACGTTCGCGCACTGCATTCACATTGTTGAGCAGAGCCTGATCCGACAGACACTTTTCAAACGACTCTTGTGAGAAGCCGGCAAGGCGGGCGAGTTGCAACAGCGCGGCCTTGGCGTCTTCAGCACCGGCCCAATTGTCCTGCTGCTGGAACAGCGCGCTGACCATGGCGTAATATTTGTCATCGCCGGAGCAGCGGGCCAACATGAAGGCGGCAGCTGCGCGCGGATCAAACGGAAACTCGCGCAGGACAAGGCGGGCCTTGCCGGTGTTGAGATATTTTTCCGTGATCGCGGGCAGCGTCGTTTCGTGGAAGTGCTTGCAGTGCGGGCAGGTCATCGATGCATATTCAAAGATGGTGACCTTCGCATCGGCGTTGCCGATAAAGATGTCTTTCAGCGGGCCAGGCTGCAACAGCTTAGCCATATCAACATCGCCTTCGGACTTCGGCAACTCAACCGCAGCGGCAGGCTTGGCCGCTTCAACCGGCTTGGGTGCTTCGGCAGCGGCAGCGGCTGGTTTTGCAGGCCCGCCAGCTTTGGCGGCATCAGCCGGTTTGGCATCAGCCGCGGGCGCAGCAGCTTCTGTCTTGCTGTCGTTGCAACCGGCCAGGGCAAGCGCCAACACGCCGGTCGCGGCAGTGGCAAGGAGGGCGCGGCGGGAGAAAAGTTCAGACATGCGAATCACCTGTTTGGAGCCAAATCATGCACCAGAGCGGTGCCTGGATGCGAGATAGCCGATGGAGTGTGGCGGTCATATGCCATGTTTTCCTGTATTTTGCGAACAGTGCGGAGCCCAAAACACCAAGAATTGATGGAAGCGCCGTCAGTAGCGCGACATCTGCGTCTTCACGCTGCCACCAAGTCGCTCCAACGCGTGGCGAAGGCCCTCGTCTTCAATGGATTCAACTTGCCGTTCTATGTCTTTTCGAACAGCCTCCGGGACAGACGGAGGCTGCTTTCTTGTGACCGAGCGGAATTGATCAACGGGTCGCTGCTCGATGCGGATGCGATGAACAGCGGAATAACCGAAGAAGCCGTTGATACGGCTGATCAGCTCGGTGGTTGAATACTGAAGGTCGAGCGCTGCGGCGCCTTCGCACGCGATGGTCAGGATACCCGGTTCGAACTTGTCATCAGGACCGGTGCGGCGTGGCCAGATGACTTTCAACGGCTGGGTGCGACCGGCGAGTTTTTCGCCGCACAGTTCGGGCCAAGACAGTGCAAGCGCAGCATCAACATGGCTGCGCTTGGCGAGCATCGGGTCCAGCAACGCTGTCACGGCTCCGCCGATGGGCTTGAAGAATGACGACTTTTTCATGGGGCCTCGAATATGGATAAGGAAACTTGTAGCAGAGCAGGTCGTGACTGGAAATCAAATCAACAGGCGGTAGCTTCTGCGCCATGAACCAAACAATCGCGGCCAAATTGCTTGAGTGGTATGACCGGCAGCATCGCGAGTTGCCGTGGCGGGTTGCGCCCTCGGACATTGCCAACGGGGTGATCCCCGATCCATATCGCGTATGGCTGTCGGAAATCATGCTGCAACAGACCACGGTCGAGGCAGTGAAGAAATATTTCATCGCCTTCACAAAGCGTTGGCCGACCGTGGCAGATCTTGCGGCGGCGGATGAAGAGGAGGTGCTCAAGGCTTGGGCCGGGCTTGGATATTACAGCCGGGCACGCAATCTGAAAAAGGCTGCGGATATGGTCGTGCGCCAGTACGGCGAGTTTCCGCCGTCGCAGGCAGGGTTGGCGAAGCTTCCGGGTGTCGGGCGTTATACGTCGGCGGCAATTGCGGCGATTGCTTTTGGCGAGCCGGTGGCTGTGGTGGACGGCAATGTTGAGCGGGTGATCACCCGGCTCATGGCGATTGAAACCGCCCTGCCCGCCGCCAAGGCGCTGGTTTACAAGGTGATAGAGCAGATATTGCCGCCGGAACGGCCGGGAGATTTTGCACAAGGCTGCATGGATCTCGGCGCGACCATTTGCACCCCGCGAAGGCCGAAATGCATCCTTTGCCCACTGCGCGGGGATTGTCAGGGGCTGGCGGCTGGCGGACCTGAGAAGTTTCCTGTGAAACCGCCCAGGAAATCCAAGCCCAAGCGCCAAGGCGCGGCGTTTGTGGCCATCCGCAATGACGGTGCGATCTTGCTTCACAAGCGCGCTGATAAAGGCCTGTTGGCGGGGATGAGCGGCGTGCCGGTCAGCGACTGGACAGCGCGGGTGGACGGCGCAACGGGAGCGGATGCTGCGCCGTTTGGTGCAAAATGGGTGCCGTGCGGTATTGTGAGCCATATTTTCACGCATTTTGAGCTGGAATTGCATGTGCACCGGACGAATTCGGCAATCATGACGCCGAAGGATATGTGGTGGTCTAAGGCCGCTGATCTGCCGCATGAGGCCTTGCCGACGGTGATGAAAAAAGCCATCGAAGCGGCAGTTCCGAACGCCACTCGAAAGCTGAAGCCATGACCTCCATCAAACATGTCGTGTTCGACATTGGCAAAGTGCTGATCCACTACGACCCCGAGCGGCCATTCCTGCACCTGATCCCGGACGCGGAAGAGAGGCGTCATTTCCTCGGCAACATCTGCACGCATGACTGGAACATCGAGCAGGACCGCGGGCGCTCGTGGGCGGAGGCGGAAGCCTTGCTGATTGCTCAACACCCGCAGCACGAGGCCAACATCCGAAACTTTCGCAAGCACTGGCACGAGATGCCGTTTGCGGCGATAGATGAAAGTGTCGCATTGATGCGAGGCCTGATTGCGTCGGGCATGGATGTCACAATGCTGACCAATTTCGCCTCGGACACGTTTGTGCAGGCGACGGCGATGTATCCTTTCCTCAATGAGCCTCGCGGTGTGACGGTCTCCGGCGATGTAAAGGTGATCAAGCCGGACCGGGAGATTTACCGCATCCACACCGAGCGCTTCGGCCTCGACCCTGCCACCACTTTGTTCATCGACGACAGCGCCGCGAATGTGAAGGGTGCGCAGGAGTTTGGCTGGCAGGCGGTGTTGTTTACTTTGCTGGAGCAACTGCAAATGGATTTGCGCCGCTTCGGGCTGGCGGTTTAACGCTACCGCCGCTATCGCTGCATCATGTCCCAAACTAAATCCCCCCTCGTCCTCGCATTCGCACTCTGGTTTGCCGGCCTTGGTGCGGCGGGGCAGTTTGCCAAGGTTGGAGTGATCTTTGATTTCATCAGCCAGAACTATGCCGAGGCCTCGAAGCCGATGCTTGGGCTGCTGGTGTCCGGTGTCGGGTTTGCCGGGTTGGTGTTTGGTTCGACGGCGGGGATTTTGATTGCGCGGTCGGGGATCAAGCGGATCATGGTTGTGGCACTTTTGGCGGCTGCGGTGTTTTCGTTTGCGGATGCGCTGATGCCTTCGCTTTATCCGTTTCTCGGGCTTCGCGTGCTTGAAGGGTTTTCGCATCTGGCCATCGTGGTGTGCGGGCCGGTGATCATTGCCGAAGCGATGGAGGGCAAGGACCGGGCATTTGCGATGACGCTTTGGTCCACGTTTTTCGCCGTCTGCTTTGCGTTCATGGCGTGGAGCGGGCGTCCGCTTGTGGCGGCGTATGGCATACAGGCGCTGTTTGTGGCGCATGGCGCTTACATGCTGGTCATGGCCGCATGGATGCAGATTGCCTTGCCGCCGGATGTGCCGCGCGCGGTGCCAACGCTGACTTTTGGCGCGGTGCTGCGCCAGCACGCAGAGATTTATGCCTCGCCGCGCATTGCCGCGCCGGCGCTAGGTTTCATGTTTTACACGCTGATGTACGTCGCCATTCTGGCACTTCTGCCGCCGATGACCGGGCCATGGCAGGGTTTCGTTGGCACGGCGGTTCCGTTGACCAGCATCGTAGCCTCCATGACTTTGGGCGTCTGGATGATCAACCGCTATCCGGCTGTTTTGATTGTGCAAATCGGGTTCGGCTTTTCAGCGCTGGCCGCGCTCTTGTTATTGTTTGGCTGGAACCACGCGCCTATGATGCTCAGCGGCGCGCTGTTGCTCGCGGCGGCGGTCGGGCTTGTCCAGAGCGCCTCTTTCGCCGCCATCGCCCAGCTCAACGACACGCAGGAAGCCCGCTCCGCCGCAACCGGCGCGATTGCGCAATTCGGCAATGTCGGCACAACGAGTGGTACTCCGATCCTCGCCGTGGTAATCGCAGCCTACGGGATCAACGGGCTCGGGGCATTCGTGCTGTTGCTGTCGCTTGGCGGGATTGCGATGCATGCCTGGCTGCAAATGCGGCGGGGTTAGCCCTGATCCGGTGCCCATCCCGGTGCGGCAAGCTCGAAATTCTCGAACAAGAACCCCGGTGCGACGGTGCAGCTGACCAGCGTCCAGTCGCCAAATGTCTCCGCCGCCTGCCACCAGCCGGGTGGAACAATCAACTGCGGACGCTCGCCGGCGGCAAGGTCGATGCCGAGGAGATGGTGCGTTTCGGACTTGCCATCTTCGGAAAGCTTGAGCCGGATCGGCGCGCCTGAATGATAGAGCCAGACTTCGGAGGAATCATGCACCTTGTGCCAGTGCGACGGCTTACCGGATTCGAGAAGGAAATAGATGGCGGTGGAATGGCCGCGCGCATCCGGGCCGGTGTCGCGGAAGGTTTGGCGAAACCAGCCGCCTTCGGGGTGGGGTGCAAGGTTGAGGGTGGCGATGATTTGCGTGGCGGTGGGCATTTCGGGCGGTAATCTCCCATTTTGGACAGCTACGGAATGCATTCTGGGCGACCCTGTGGAAATCTCAGCAAGTTTGGCGCGAAGCGCCCCCCTCTGTCGGCTGCGCCGACATCTCCCCCAAGGGTGGGGAGATTGGCGCTCCGCTGTTTGCGGCCAAACGGTTAGTTTGGGGACTATTGCCGAGCTTAAGCTACCGCCATCCCGTCCCGCACCTGTTGCCGCAGCAAGTCAATCTGTTCGCGCTTGCCGCCCTGCTCAAAGTGCCAGAATGTCCAGCCATTGCAGGCATCCAGCCCCTGCACGGTCGCACCCATTTTGTGGATCGAACCGGCAGTCCCGTTCACCGCAAGTGTGCCGTCGGCGCGGACGATTGCACCGTGGCGGCCCTTGCCGTCGGTCAGCACGGTGCCAGGCTTCATCAGGCCACTCTCAAGGAGCGTGACAAAGGCGATGCGGGGTTCGGCGCGTTTGCCGCTCATCACTGTGAGTTCGGCCTTGCCGTGTGGTTCGACGGCGGCGATGCGGGCGCTCGCGGCGTCGATGTATTTTTGCTCGCGCTCAATGCCGACATAGTTGCGACCCAAGAGTTTGGCGACCGCGCCGGTGGTGCCGGAGCCGAAGAATGGATCGAGGACGACGTCGCCCGGCTTGCTTGATGCCATAATGACGCGGGCGAGCAGCGCTTCGGGCTTTTGGGTCGGGTGGACCTTGTCGCCCTGCTCATCCTTCAAGCGCTCAGCGCCAGTGCAGATGGGGAACAGCCAGTCTGAGCGCATTTGCAAATCGTCGTTCGAGGCCTTTAGGGCTTCGTAATTGAACGTGTAGCTCTTCGACTTTGCGTCTTTGGAGGCCCAGATCATTGTCTCGTGGGCGTTCTGGAAGCGGCGGCCGCGGAAATTCGGCATCGGGTTGTTCTTCCGCCAGACGACATCGTTCAAGAGCCAGAAGCCAAGGTCCTGCATGATCGAGCCGACGCGGAAGATGTTGTGATACGAGCCGATTACCCAGATCGAGCCGGAGGGCTTCAGCACGCGGCGGGCGGCGAGCATCCATGCGCGGGTGAAAGCGTCGTAGGCGGCGAAGCTTTCGAACTGGTCCCAGTGATCATTTACCGCATCTACCATTGACTGGTCGGGGCGGTGCAGATCGCCATTGAGCTGGAGATTGTAGGGCGGATCGGCGAAAATGAGATCGACAGAATTGTCCGGCAGCGCATCGAGGGCGGCCACGCAATCGCCCTTCAGAATCGTGTTCAGCCAGTTTTCG
>JANMQE010000335.1:0-1601 GCA_031370195.1 Phyllobacteriaceae bacterium | reverse complement strand
CGGCTGGTCTGAAAGACACGGACGGCAACGGCTTCGTCAATGCTGCAAGCGGCGAAGATTTGAATGTCACGCTTCTGACCCAGTCGGACTATTCAACCGACAAGAACCTCGCCGAAGGCGTGGTTGCCATGATGGGCGATGCAGGTGTGAAAGTCACATTGAACGCACTCACCGGCAAGGACTTCGACAATGCCCGTGAATCCGGCAAGTTTGACTGGGTGATCTACCGCAATCAGACCGATCTGATCACTGCGGTGCAGAGCACGGACAGGCTCGCCCCGGTCGGCCCGAGCACAACGATCCAGCATCGCGCCAACACCGGCGGACAACTGGACTTGCTGCCGTTTGAAGATGAGATGGTGAAAACCGTCAACGCCTTCATCTCGAGCCGCGATCCTGCCGAACGTGTGACGTTGATGAAAGCCTACCAGAAACTCTATACCGAAAACCTGTTCGGCATCGGCCTGACGGCCTATCCCGGTGCGCTGATCATCAACAAGCGCTTCTCCAACATACCGGCTGGCGCGCCGATCTACATGTACAACTGGGCTGAGGACAACATCATCCGCGAGCGCGTTTGGGTTGCCGCTGACAAACAGCTTGGAGCCGAGCTGCATCCAAAGACGCTGCCTGGCAAATTGGGCGACAAAGGCCCCATTGCGGCCAACTGACGGTTTCCTTCCGAAACCAGCGGGCGGGGCAAACCATCGCCCCGCCCGTGCCACGCAAAATTCCGCCCTGTCTTTTGTCCAAGGATAATGCCCATGCTGCGCTTCCTGTTGGTCCGCATAGCTCAGGCCGTGCCCGTACTTCTGGTGATGAGCATCATAACCTTCATTATCATTCAGGCACCACCTGGCGACTACGGTGATTTCATCCGGACCAACATGATGGTGCAGGGCAACGCCACAGCCGAAGCCGCCAACCGCGCTGCCGAGGAATATCGCGAGAAGAACGGGCTCAACGACCCGATGATCGTCCAGTATGGCAGCTGGATCTGGGGCATTGTTTCACGCGGTGATTTTGGCCAATCATACTTCTACAACAAGCCCGTCTGGGATGTCGTCGCACAACGCCTGCCCGTCACAATCGCCATCGCATTGACTTGTCATTTCCTGGCGACGCTCATCGGCATCGGCTTCGGTGTTCTTGCTGCCGTCAAGCAATACACTTGGGTGGACACGCTTCTGTCTTTCATCAGCTTCCTCGGCATGACCGTGCCGCGCTTCCTGCTGGCGCTCATCATTCTCTACATCCTTGCCTACAAGCTCAACGTCCAGGAAATCGGTTCGTTCTACTCATCGAAATTCGGTGGCCAAGTCTATTGGCTCGGCTGGTTCGACTTCAACTGGGCCAAGTTCTGGAACCTTTTGCAACACATCTGGCCAGTGATCGCCGTCGCGACAATCGGCGGTCTCGCTTACAACATGCGGGTAATGCGAGCCAATCTGCTCGACACGCTCAACGCACAATATGTGGAAACCGCCCGCGCCAAGGGGCTGTCAGAAGCCAAGGTCATCATGCGCCACGCGGTGCCAAACGCCCTGCATCCGCTGATCGCCCGGCAAGGCGTGGTGCTGCCTTATATGCTGACAGGAGAA
>JANMQE010000317.1:0-3987 GCA_031370195.1 Phyllobacteriaceae bacterium | reverse complement strand
CGCAAGCCGTCCCGCAAAGTCATTCTGGAAAAACGAAACGCTCTGCCGAGCGACCTTTTGATGCGCCTGCCACCGAACCATGTTGAAAAAGCCCGGCACGATTGCCTGTTCCTCCACCAACGCCGCCAGCGCGATGACCAGAGTGCGCACAGCAAACACGAGCACCAGCATGCCAAGCAACTCAGTTCCGTGGCTCGCCATCAGCCCGTCCCAGCCTGACAGCCGGTCAAATGATCCAAGCAAATCCACCAGCCGTCCGACAAACCAGAACAGCGCCGCCTCCATCAGCGCCACCAATCCGCCAAGCACCAGCATGGCTACGAACGCCAGCTTCGCCTGGCCGACGAAGTGCCAGAGAAAGGCTCCTGTCGTATTGGGAATCTGCTCCTCTCCGCTTGCGCGATAGGGATCAATCCAGCGTTCGAAGAGGCGGTAGATGGGGTTCATTCCGCCGCTTCCGCTGCTTCCAGCCCCAAGAAACCGCCAGACTGACGCTCCCATAGTTTGGCATAGATGCCGCCTTTGGCGATCAGCGTATTGTGGCTGCCGTCTTCGACAATCCGGCCTCTGTCCAAAACAATCAGCCGGTCGAGGGCCGCAATCGTCGAGAGCCGGTGGGCAATCGCGATCACGGTCTTGCCTTCCATCAACTTGAACAGGTTTTCCTGGATCGCCTGCTCCACTTCCGAATCGAGCGCAGACGTCGCTTCGTCCATGATCAGAATCGGGGCGTCCTTCAGCATCACGCGGGCAATGGCGACGCGCTGTCGTTGACCACCTGAAAGCTTCACACCCCGCTCGCCAACGTGGGCGTCATATCCCGTTCTGCCCTTCGGATCGGCAAGGTTGGCAATAAACTCCTGCGCCTCGGCGCGGCTGGCGGCCTCCACCACCTCCGCCTCGCTCGCGTCCGGACGTCCATAGAGAATATTGTCCCGGACAGAACGGTGCAGCAGCGACGTGTCCTGCGTGATCATGCCAATGTGGGCGCGCAGCGAATCCTGAGACACAGTGGCGATGTTCTGTCCGTCAATGGTGATGCTGCCGCCTTCAAGGTCATAGAAGCGCATCAGCAGATTGACCAAGGTCGATTTGCCCGCACCCGAACGCCCTACCAGGCCGATCTTTTCACCCGGCTTGATCTTGAGGTTCAGCCCCTGAATGATCCCGCTTTCCTTGCCGTAGTGGAACGTCATGTCATTGAACGCAATAGCGCCCTTTGGCACGGTCAGCGTCGGCGCATTCGGCACATCCTGCACGAGCCTCGGCGAAGCGATGGAGGTGATCCCGTCCTCCACCGTGCCGATGTTTTCAAACAGCGCCGAAACTTCCCACATGATCCATTGGCTCATGCCATGCAGGCGCAGAACGAGCGAAACCGGAACGGCAACCGCGCCTATGGTCACAGCATTGGCAAGCCAAAGATGAATGCCAAGCGCGCCGACGGAAAACAACAACAGGCAATTGATTACATACAGTACGAAGTGGAAAACCGTGACGTAGCGCATCTGCGCATGCACGGTGCCCAGAAACTCGCTCATGCCTTCGCGGGCGTAGGCCTCCTCGCGCTTGGAATGCGAGAACAGCTTCACAGTCGCAATATTGGTATAGCTGTCGACAATCCGCCCGGTCATTGTCGAGCGCGCATCAGCTTGACGCTCGCCAACTCTGCGCAATTTGGGAATGAAGTAGCGCAGCAGCAAAACATAGAGCCCGAGCCACACAAGCATTGGAATGGTCAAGCGCCAGTCCAGCGTCGCCATCAGCACAAGCACGCCAATGAAATAGACAATCACGTAATTGAGGACATCAAGCACCTTCATCACGCATTCGCGCACCGCCAGCGCCGTCTGCATCATCTTCGTCGCAACACGGCCCGCAAACTCGTCCTGATAAAAGCTCATGGACTGATTGAGCAAATACCGGTGCACCAGCCAGCGAATCCGCATTGGATAATTGCCGATCAGCGTTTGATGCATGAACAGAGAGTGAAGCAACGACACGCCCGGCAGGGCAACCAGCACCACCAGTGATATCATCGCCAGCCGCCAGCCCTCGTTGGCCAGAAATGTCTCGCGAGATTGCGATGAAAGCCAATCCACAACATTTCCGAGAAAGCCGAACAACCCGACTTCAATGATCGCAATTACAGACGTGAGCACAGCCATTGCCGCGATTGCCGGCCATGAACCACGCGTATAATAAAGGCAAAATGCCACCAGCGTTTTTGGAGGCTCGTCTGTTTCCGCAACCGGGAACGCATCGAGCAGGCTTTCAAACCATTTGAACATGATCAGGGTTCCACAAGTCGGCTGGCAATCACGAAAGACCCTGCATTCAGGTATGCATCAGTGATGGTCAAGATAACGCCCGCAAGGCTCGTGGCAAGCCACAGACCATGCGTTGCAAGGAAAAGCAGTGTTGAAAACCGGCTCGAAACCCGGGACTCAATCCGCTCAGTGTCGGGATAATCCCGTCTAAGGAAGTTGGTGGTCATGACATGGTCTTTCAACGATTGAATTTCAATCGCGGTTCAATCCAGTCAGTCCATCAAGGATAGGGTGGGCCAAACAGGAACCGCGTCAAATGCTGCGATGAATTCCGGCAGCACGGAGGCAACGGGTGAAAAATTCATTCATGGTCGGCCTCCTTTCGGTTCGTGTTGAAGACATCGCAGCGCATACGCCGATCATTGAGATTTGAAAAGACGTCGCATAAGTTATCCTGACAGAAACTGCGACATTGCGTTCATCTTGTTGCCTATCTGCAACGGCAGGTCTATCGCCAACTCATGAACGCAAACCTCCGCATCGCGCTGTATCAACCGGATATACCAGGCAACACAGGCACAATCATTCGCACGGCAGCGTGCCTAGGCCTTGGCGTGGACATCATCGAACCTGCTGGCTTTGACTTGTCCGATCGAGCCCTCAAGCGCTCCGGGATGGACTATGTCGAGCAAGCAGCGATGGCCCGCCATTTGAACTGGGAAGCTTTTGACGTGTGGCGCAAATCAGAACACAGGCGCATAATTCTTGCGTCAACCAAAGCGGCGATGCCCTACATAAAATTCAACTTCAACGACGGTGACATAATGCTCTTTGGACGCGAGAGCTCAGGAGTGCCGGACAACATCTACCAAAACGCCGACGCACGCATCCTCATCCCAATGATCGAAGGCCGCCGCTCTCTTAACCTCGCGGTCTCCGTCGGTATCATCGGCTCCGAAGCGCTGCGCCAACTGGGAAATCGCATGTGACAAGGTGGCAGAGCTTGGTTGGCAAACAGGTTTCCTGATAGGAGCATCATCGAATCGGACCCGCTTGCGAATCAGGGACAGTGACGATGGACAAACCGAACCTGCCGCAGAGCCTGCCGGACAACATCGAAGACAAGATGTTGCGCGCCAAGCAGTGGTTCGAGCATTTGCGTGATACGATCTGCGCCTCGCTGGAAAAGCTTGAGGATGAATTGGCCGGTCCGCTTTCCGAGCGCCCCGCAGGACGTTTCGAGCGCACGCCTTGGAAACGCCCGGGCGGCGCGGGCGGTGGCGGCACCATGTCGGTCATGCGTGGCAGGGTGTTCGAGAAGGCGGGTGTCCACACCTCCACTGTCCATGGCGAATTTTCCGACGAGTTCCGCAAACAGATCCCCGGTGCTGAAGAAAACCCGGGCTTTTGGGCATCCGGCATCTCGCTGATTGTCCATCCGCAAAATCCGCACGTGCCCGCAGTGCACATGAACACACGCATGGTCGTCACCGCCAGCCAATGGTTTGGCGGGGGTGCAGATTTGACGCCGGTACTCGACCGCCGCCGCGCAGCCAATGATCCCGACACGCTCGCCTTCCACAAGGCGATGAAATTTGTCTGCGACCGCCACCGTGTCGCCGACCATGAGCGTTACAAGAAATGGTGCGATGAATATTTCTATCTGCCGCACCGCAACGAGGCGCGAGGCACCGGCGGCATCTTCTACGACTGGCTG
>JANMQE010000274.1:0-2040 GCA_031370195.1 Phyllobacteriaceae bacterium | reverse complement strand
ACACTTTGAGTTCAGGATATGACTGCCAAATCAAACGTCCTCTCCCGCATGCGCGCCGCCTTGCAAATCCCTGCTGACGACAGTGTCCGCAAGGCGGCTGTTGCGGCACGGCTGAAATCGGCTCCGAATGGCGTTATCCCGGCGCGGGCGCAATTGCCTGCGAAGGCGCAGGTTGAGCTGTTTGTTGCGATGGCAGACAAGTTTTCGGCGACGATTACCCGCGTGAAATCCGCAAATGAAGTCCCCGGCGCCGTCAGTGAGTATCTGCGCTCGAAGAACCTGCCGTCTCGCGCCGCCATTGGCGCAGACCCGCGCCTTTCTGTTTTGCCGTGGAAGGGGCAGAAAAATCTAGAATTGAAAACCGGCCCCTCCGATGGCAGCGACGAAACCGGCATCAGCCATGCCTTCGCCGCCATCGCCGAAACCGGCACGCTGGTGATGACCTCTGGCGCGGACAATCCGACGACGCTGAACTTTTTGCCAGAGAACCACATCGTTGTGCTTGATGCCGCGTCGATCAAGGGCGATCTTGAGACGATCATGGCTGACATACGCAAAGCTTACGGCAAAGGCTTGATGCCGCGCACGGTGAATTTTATCACCGGGCCGAGCCGGTCTGGGGATATCGAGCAGAAGATTTTGCTCGGCGCGCACGGGCCTCGGGCGCTGCATATTGTTGTGGTGGGGTAATTTGCGGTTTTGCCGGTAGAAATTTCTGCTACAATTGGCTTTAGTTTCATGCCCGGAGCACAGTCGTGAACCAGATATTGACCAAGGCGATCAATGAAGTCAGCGCGCTTTCTGATGACGATCAGAATGAGATTGCACTGCAGATTCTCGATCTGGCGGCACGCAAACGACTGGATGCACTATTGGCGGCAGCCGAACAGCGTGGCGGAAGCACTCCGTCGGGTCAGGTTTTCAAGGACTTGAGAAGCCGTCGTGCCGGTTGAAGTTATCTGGCTCGATCAGGCTGTTGACGATCTTGATGATGTGTTCATGTTTATCGCCAAAGACAATCCGGCGGCTGCTTTTGCCTACATTGACGGACTCGAAGACGCCTGCAAGCGGCTCACGGACTTCCCCGAGTCCGGCAGATTCTACAGTTCGGTGTATCGGACCCTCATCTATCGAAATCACCTGATTTTCTACAAGTTCTCGATTGTGGGGAGTGTTTTGAAAATCGTCAAGATTGTCGACGGTCGGCAGGACTATCGTAAATTATTGATGGATTTGCCTGAGAGCTGAATTGGGCATGACGCTACAGCATTCGAAAATCAAATCTGCCTGACCCAAGCCCTTGCAATCGCCAGTCCCGCCGCATCGGCATGCGGGCCGTGCTCCTTCGCATACGCCGGAAAATTCTCAAGCCAGTCCGGATCCTTGCGGGCGATGGCGTCGGAGAAGCGGGCGTTCCATTTTTCGACCAATGGTGTGTCAGCCTCGAAGTGGAACTGGATGCCGTAGCCGGCGCGGCCGACGCGGAAGGCCTGGTTTGGTGTGGCGTCGTTTGAGGCGAGGCGTGTTGCGCCTTCGGGCAGCGTGAATGTGTCGTCGTGCCACTGGAAAATCGGGAAATGGCCCGGAACCGCACCGAGGACCGGATCAGATTTTCCGTCGTCGGTCAGCGCGATTTTTTGCCAGCCGAATTCGGGGGCTTTGCCGATGAGGTTGGTTGCGCCATAGGCGCGGGCCAATATCTGGCTGCCGAGGCAGATGCCGAGCGCTGCTTTGCCACAGTCTGCAAAGTCGCGCATCAGCGCCGCGAGGTTTGGCAGATAGGGGTGAATATGGTCATCAACCGCACTCTGCCCGCCGCCAAGCACGACGATGGCGTCGTGCTCTGAACAATCCTGGGGCAGCGCTTCACCGAGATAGGGCTTGCGGTAGTCGCGGGTTGCACCCTTCTCTTTCAGCGCGGTGCAGACTTGGCCAAGGCCCGTGGACTCAAAATTCTGGACGATCAGGACGTTCATGTGTGCTTTGTCTTGGTGTTGCCTGAGACAATTCATAATCAGCCCATTATGGTTAACAACAGAT
>JANMQE010000258.1:0-2516 GCA_031370195.1 Phyllobacteriaceae bacterium | reverse complement strand
TTCGCGCTGGCCGGTCTCAAGCTGCAACAGATACACCGACGGCACGTCGCCATCGAAGGCCATATACGTGACTTCCTGCTTGTTCGGCGAGAAGCGCGGCGTCAGCACCAGATCCTTGCCGGAGGTCAGCGTGCGCACATTGGCGCCGTCCTGATCCATGATAGCCAGCTTCTTGATCCGCTTGTCCTTGGCCCCGGACTCGGAGACGAACACGATGCGCGTGTCGAAATAGCCCTTTTCGCCGGTCAGCCGCTCATAGATCGCATCGGCGATCATGTGCGCGATGCGGCGCTGGTTGGAGGCGTCCGCCACCAGCTGCTGGCCCTCAAGCTGCTCGCCCGCAAACGAATCCCACAGCCGGAACTCCGCCTTCAGCTTGCCGCCTTCCTCCGAAACCCGGCCCGTCACCAGCGCCTGCGCGTTGATGACCTTCCAGTCCTCAAACCGCGGCGCGACGTCCGGATTGGATATTTTTTCAATGAAGGCGCCCTTGTCGATCGGCGCAAACAGGCCGGAGCGCTTCAAATCCGCCGCAACAATCTGCGAAATCTGCGCCCCAAGCTCGCTGCCTGCTAGAAAGTCAGTGATCGCAATCGGCAGGGGCTCGACATTGCCCTTGTTGATGTTGATTTCGACAAGCGCATTGGCAGGCACCGTCAGTGTGCCGACGGCAGCGAGAGCCGTGAAGGCGGCCAAAGCCACATTTCTGATCAGTTTTTTCATCGGTCCGTGACCTCTTTCACAACGTCAATTCAGGGTTAGAACATTTCGCTCGGATCGAAGTTCACAATGACCTCCGACCACGCATCATACTTGTCTGCGGGCAGATTGTAGGGCGCGCATTTCAGCACAGCCCGCCGCGCCGCTTCTGCCGCCGCCCGCTCAATGCCCGATGCGCCGCCACCTGCCACCACTTTCGGCTGGCCATCGACTTCGCCTGCCTGATTGAGCGACATCTTGATGGTGATCTTCAACGCGCCCGCGTCGTTAATTCCCGTCGGCGGGCTCCAGCATTTTTCGATCATGCCGCGCAGCGCGTCCATCTCGCTCACCGAAAGCTTCGAGCCGCCGGTCGCCTTCTTGCCGCCGAGGGATTCTTTCGACGCCGAACGCTTGGCACCGCCGCCGGCCGCCTTGTCCTTGTTGACCAGCGCCTTGGCAATTTGATCGTTCAGCTTCTTGTCGTCAGCCGCCTGCTGCGCCGCCGCTTTTTTGGCATCCGCAGTCTTCTTGGCTTTGGCCTCGGCAACCTTGGCAGCCTTTGCCTCAGCCGCCGCCTCTGCTTTTGCCTCTGCGGCAGCAGCCTGCGCTTTCGCGTCGGCTTCAGCCTGCGCCTTGGCTTCAGCCTTCGCGGCAGCCTTGGCTTCTTCAGCGGCCTTGGCCTCTTCGGCCGCAGCCTGCTTTGCCGCTTCCTTGTCAGCCTTCTCTTTCGCAGCCTTCTCCGCCGCCTTCTTTTCCTGATCCGCTGCCTTGGTGTCAGCCTCGGCCTTCAACAAGGCTTCGGCCTCAAGCTTCGCCGCCGCTTCTTCAACAGCGGCCGCCTTTGCCTTTTCGGCAGCCTCGGCCTTCGCAGCGGCTTTTTCTTCGGCAGCCTTGGATTCCGCCGCCTTTGCCTCAACAGCTTTTGCCTCCGCGGCCTTCGCGGCCCTGGCTTCCGCAGCCTTGGCAGCTTCCGCTTCCTTGGCAATGGCATCGGCCACCGGGTCCGTCTTGGGCTCTTCGGGCTTGACCTCTTCCGGCTTTTTCACGGGCTTGGGCTGCGGAGCAGGCACATCGGCGGTCTCGACCGGCTTCGGCTTGTCGGCAGGCTTGGGCGGCGTCGGCAAATCGGCCTCATTGTCGCCGGTGTTCTTCGCATCAGCCACAGTCTGCGGCTTCTTTGTCGGCACAGGTGCGGATTTCTCCGCCTTGGGCGCGGTCTTCACGCCTTCCTGAATCTGCGTCAGCTCCTCAATCGGCACGATATCCACCGGAAACGACTCCACGCTTCCCGCCTCGAATTTCCTGGCAGACGAAAGCGACACCAGCCCGAGGATCAGGACGATGATGTGAAGTATGGTCGATGTCGCGATCGGACCTTTCATCGGGCGTCAGCCACCTTGCTCCGGCAGGCTCACCAGACCAAGGTTCTTAAACCCTGCCGACGAGATGCGTGCCATCACTTTCATCACCGTGCCATAGTCCGCCAGCTTGTCGCCGCGCACAAAGATGCGCTCCTCATAGCCCTGCTTGGCGATGGCCTGAAGCTTGGGAACAATCTCCTCAATGGCAATCGGCGTTTCCTGAATGAAGATCTCGCCGTTGGCATTGACCGAAACGGTGATCGGCTGCGTATCGGTGTTCAGCGATTTCGCCTGCGTATCCGGCAGGTCAATCGGCACACCGACCGTCATCAGCGGCGCGGCAATCATGAAAATGATCAACAGCACCAGCATCACATCGACCATCGGCGTCACGTTGATTTCGCTCATCACGCCGCCCGAGCCGCGCCCCCTGCGGCGGCGGCTGCGCTTGCC
>JANMQE010000254.1:0-12092 GCA_031370195.1 Phyllobacteriaceae bacterium | reverse complement strand
TTCCGGTAATGACAAAGTTTCCACTGATGTCGGGAAGTGTAAAACCGAAAATGTCGGGTTGGCTCAAATGTTCGAAAGTAGGGTTGGATATGACCGTTATTGTAACGAGAAACAGAAGCCCTGCCAGGAAAAACGGCAGATGACCGATAAAGCCGCGCAGGAATACTGCAAGATTGGGCCCTAGACTCGCAAGAAATCCGCGTGGAAACAGGTAGTTGGAATGATCGCGGATGTGGCGCAGCACCGGAGGCTCGTCCTTGTAGAGGCGGCTCGGAAAGGGAAACCGGCCTGTGGCCGCCAGCGAGGCACTGACGCAGGATGCGGCATAGCCGCCGCCGGAGACGCTTGACAGATAGTCGAGGCGCGAAAACAAATCGGGTTCCTGTGCGCCGTCTTTGGTGAGCCGGTCGGGGAGCTGCTCTTCCTGCGGGAACGCCTCCAGCGCCTGCATTGCGCCGATGCAAAATGCCGCCGAGCGAATGCCGCCGCCGGAGAGCGCGAGGCCTGCTGCATCGATGCTGCCGGTGTCCGGTGTGCTTTGCTTGAGGTGCTTGCGGCGACTGCGGATATAGGCATTTTCGTCTTCAATGACGTGTTTGAAGCCGAACGAGGCCGCAGGCGGCTTGGCCGTCTGGCTTGTTGTCGTGTTGGCCTGTTTCATCGCGCTGCCCCCTTTGGCCGCGCCCCGTGACAGGGTTGCACGAAAGCTGTGCGGCGGCAATCTCGCGCTGCAAAATAACTGTGGATGTACGCCATGGGATGCGCCTTGCCAGCATCAACCGATTAAGTTAGGACGCAGCCGGACCGGCTTCATTGCCAGTCCGGGTGGGGCCTGTAGCTCAATGGTTAGAGCCGGCGGCTCATAACCGCTTGGTTGGGGGTTCGAGTCCCTCCGGGCCCACCATTCTCTCATTTTATAAATCTCACGGCAATCGCTTCGCTCATGCCTCCGATGGGGCGGGCGACGCCCGGGCCGCAGTCGCGGCCTTTTTCCGCTTCAAGGATACTCCCCTCAACATTTTGCCAAAGTTCTGGCAGGATGCTTTCCAAATTGCGAAAGCGTGGTTACGAGTTGAACCCGACACAGACACTTTGGAGATCGACATGAAACTGTTGCGCTATGGCAAGCCCGGTCAGGAAAAGCCCGGGATCATCGACAAGGATGGCCGCATCCGTGACCTGTCGGGGCATGTTGCCGATATCGGCGGCGCGGCGATTTCGCCTGCATCGCTTAAGAAGATTGCCAAGCTGAAGCTTGAGGAGTTGCCGTTGGTCAAGGGCAATCCGCGTCTGGGGCCGTGCGTTTCCGGGACGGGGAAGTTCATCTGCATCGGGCTGAATTATGCCGACCACGCCGCTGAATCCGGGATGGCGGTGCCGCCGGAGCCGGTGATTTTCATGAAGGCGACGTCGGCGATCACCGGGCCGAATGACGAGGTTGAAATCCCGCGCAACTCCGTGAAGTCGGATTGGGAGGTTGAGCTTGGGGTGATTATCGGCAAGACGGGTAAGTATGTTTCCGAAGACGATGCGATGGACCATGTGGCGGGTTATTGCGTGATCAATGATTTGTCCGAGCGGGCATTCCAGATCGAGCATTCGGGCCAGTGGACCAAGGGCAAATCGGCTGACACATTCGGTCCGATCGGCCCCTGGCTTGTGACCAAGGATGAGGTCAAGGACCCGCAGACCCTTGGCATGTGGCTTGAGGTCAATGGCAAGCGGTTTCAGGATGGCTCGACCAGGACCATGGTCTATGGCGTGAAGTTCCTCGTGTCCTATCTGTCGCGCTTCATGAGTTTGCAGCCGGGCGATATCATCTCCACCGGCACGCCGCCCGGCGTTGGCATGGGGCAGAAGCCGCAGATATTTTTGAAGGCTGGAGATGTGATGGAACTGGGGATTGACGGGCTTGGCCGGCAGCGGCAGACGACGCGGCAGGGGTAGAGGCTTCTTGTCTTTGTGCCCGGTACTGACGTGAACGGCGCGTTGCCCAAGGTTTCCGTGGTGATGCCGGTGCGGGACGGCGAACGCTATCTGGCGCTTGCGGTGACGAGCATAGTCGATCAGTCAGTGGCGGATTGGGAGCTGATTGCCATTGATGATGGCTCGAGCGATGCGACGCTGGCCATATTGCAACGATTTGCGAAGGCTGATGCGCGGATCAGGGTGTTGACGACTTCTGGCACGGGGATTGTTGCGGCGCTCAATCAGGGGATTGCGGCTGCACGCGCCGACTTGATCGCGCGGATGGATGCTGACGATATCGCCATGCCGGACCGGCTGGCGCGGCAGATCGAGTTTATGGACGCGTGTCCGGAGATTGTTGCCGCCGGGAGTGCGGCGATCAGGATTGACGGTGCGGGCAAAGAGACGGGCAGTGTTGCTGTGCCAACCGATGCGGCGTCCATTGCCGCTGACATGGTGCGCCGCAATCCGTTCGTTCATCCAACGATGATGATGCGCAAGCCTGCTGTTGAGGCTGCGGGGCTTTATCGCTCCGGATGCACCTATGCTGAGGATTATGACTTGTGGCTGCGGCTGGAGGAGGTTGGCGGTCTTGCCAATCTGGCTGAGCCGACGTTGCGGTTCAGGGTTCATGCGGGGCAGACATCGCAGACAAAGCGCTTGGCACAGCGGGCCGCGACGGCGCTTGCGCGACAGGTGGCACTGCGGCGGCGAAATGGCCGGGGTGAGGGGGTACGCATGGACCAGCCTTTGCCGGACTGCTGTGCCGAGTATCTTTCGATGCGGGTCGCAGAGCTGGTTCCATTCGGGGACAAAGAGTCGAACGACCTTGCAGTGATGCTGCGCTTCGTTCATTTGCAGATGCCGCAACGGTCGGTGGCGTTGCTGCTCAAACGGTTGAGCGGCGAAGGCGGGCTGAAGCGGCCTTGGCTGCTGCGGTTGCGCTTGGTGGCGGGGCGCGTGCGGACATATTTGGTTTCCGCAGACCATTCAGACGGACGACATCAGGGCGGCGATACATGAGCGGGCATGTCTACATTGATTTGACGACGCTTTCCTGCTGGCGTGGTCCGCCAGTGGGCATAGCGCGCTGTCAGGAACGCTATGCGAGCTACGCGTTGCGGCACATCCGCAACGCCCGTTTCACGCTGTTCGATCCAGTGATCCGCCGCCACCGTGTGGTGGCGCAAGATACAGCACAACGTCTCATTGAGGGGTCATTGAAGATTGACACCACGGCGTTGCAGGACCTCAACGCCCATCGCCATCACTTTGTCGACACCGTGCCAACGGCACTGCAGCCGCTGTTCTGGTGGATCACCAAGCCGAGGCGGCGCATGATCAGCGCGCTTGAAGCGATCAGGCTGTCGCCGCGGTTTGATGGCGTATCCGGCATTGCCGAATGGCTGCAGGAGCGGCTGATGAAACACAAGGACCGGCACCGCTTTTTTGATGCGGACGGCAAGCGTCTGGGCGTGATGACATTGACGGCCATGAGTGGAGAGCCTGTGGCTTACTTGCCGGATGATATCTCTATCGGCATGCAATCGGATTGGATCCACACGGATATTGCCGCCATCGTCAGGCAGAAGGACAAGGCAAACTGGCGGCATATCGTACTTTGCCATGACCTCATTCCGATCCAGTTTCCGCACTGGTATGAGAAAAGCGATGTCGATGGTTTCCGGACCTATTATGATCTTGCGCTGAAGCGGGCGGACCGGGTGATGTTTACCTCCAATTGCACGGCGCAAGAGGCAAAGCGTTATGCCGGATCGCTGGGGTTTGAATTGAACGATTCAGCCATTGTGCCGATGGGCTCAGACATTGCACCCGCCAAGGCGGCAGTCGCGGATTTGCCAGACGGGCTTGAGCCCTCGAGATTTGCGCTGTTTGTGTCAACGATCGAGCCGCGAAAGAACCATCGCCTGCTGGTCGAGGCTTGGCGGGGGCTGGTCAGGTCACGAGTGATTGAGCGGTGCGGTTTCAAGCTGGTTTTTGTCGGCAGGCCGGGGTGGAAAATGGGGTCGTTTTACGAGGAGCTCACTACTGATCCGCTCATCAAGGATACGGTCCTGCATTTGAACAACACTGACGATGACACGCTGGCGCGTCTCTATTGCGATGCCGCATTTTGCCTGTACCCACCATTGTATGAGGGGTTCGGTCTGCCGGTCATTGAGGCGCTGGGCTATGGCAAGGCGCTGCTTGTTTCCAATGCGGGGCCGATGCCGGAAATTGCAGGTGATTATGCAATCTCGCTTGATCCCAACGATGCGGGCGCATGGCAGCGGGCTATGGGCGACTGGATCGAGCATGCGGACGAGCGGGAGCATTGGGCGGCCAAGGCGCGAGAGAGTTATGTGCCACTGTCGTGGGATGCATCGGCGAAACTGTTTTTTGACAAGGCGCTTGCGGTGTTTCGCGCCGAGCCAAAGGGTTCACTTTGAGCGTGTTTCCGGTGCCGCTGGCGCGGGAAGTGGCCTCGCAGTTCCGCTCCGATACATATGCGCGAAGCCGGCCCTCATCTGCGAACCACAGACACAAGGAGCGCAGACCTCTACGCTCAAATACCTTGTTCAATCCAGTCACAGACGGCGCTCACACCATCGAACAGGGCTGCTGTGTTGCCATATTCAATGCCGTGGGCAGAAAGCGTTGCGACGTTTTGATGGACGTCCTGCAGCGCATCGACGTAACGCTCCATGCTGAATGGCTCGCTGATGATCCGGCCGGCGTTTGCTTCGACAACATGATGCGCGAAGCCGCAGAGGTCTGTTGCCACGACCGGCAGGCCGTTGATGAGCGATTCCAATATGACCGCGCCGGTCACTTCGGTTCTTGCCGGATGGGAAAGGACATCGCTGGCTGCCATGGCGGAGAACAGGTTGTCGCCAGAGAGATAGCCAAGCCAATGGAGGCGGTCTTCAACGTTCAAGCGTTTGGCTTGCGCGACGGTCTGGCGGGCCTTTTTGTCATGTGCATCAATGCCGCCGATCAGGAGGTGTGCGTCTTTGCAGGTGGCGAGCGCCTCGACTGTGCGGTCGAGGCCTTTGACCTTTGGCATCAGGGCGAGTGACAGCCAGACAGGGGCTTGCGCATCAATGCCCAGCGTTTGGCGCAGCGTGGCGCGGGTCTCACTGGTGCGGCTTTCGGGGTGGTGCTTGTTGCGCGAGACCGTGGGCGGCGCGATGCGGATGCGGTTGGTGGCGGGCTGGTAGAGCGCCTCGAAGGGTCGCATTTGCTGGCTGGACAGGCCGATGATCCGCGTGTGGCTTTGTGGCGAGAATGTTTCACTTTCGAGCGCGGCAAAAGTCCGGTAGCGGCTGCTGATCTTGCGCCAAAACGGGGCGGATGGATTGTTGCGGATGTTGTCGGCGAGGAAAAGGACATCAAAGCCGGGCATCGTTTGAAATGTCATCGAGCGGTCAAACCGGCCTTGCTGCACGGCTTGCCTCGCGTTGCGGGCGAATGTCTGCATGCGCTTGTGGTTGGTTCGCTGCCGCAAGGCTTCCGGCAGGCAGACTGTGTTTACGCCCGGCGACGGGGCGTCTGTCGTCGTGAAAATTTTGACCTTGTGACCGCGGGACATCAATTCTTCGGCAATCCGGATGCAATTGTCCTCAAGCCCGCCGCGAGGATGCAGCCGGTAGATGGCCAGAGCAATTGAAAGTGCGGTCATGTCCGGTCTTACATCGTGCGGGAGGACAGGCTTGCGGTCTGTCCGGAATTTCAGGAGCGTTATTGCAAGCGCAAGGTTGCAGCACCTACTATAGATATTGCCGTATCGCAAAAAATGGACTTGTTTGACCGCATGCCGAGACAATTGTCAGAATATGGAATGACGGATCTGTTGCGATTGCAGCCGCTTGTCCATTCGCTGAAGGAATACCGGTACCGGCGCATTGATGCGGCGTTTCTTGTCAAGCCTGCGCGCGGTGGCGATGCTGACGAATTGGCGGCGGCGGTGACGGCGAAAAATGTGCTGCTCACTGTGGCTTTTGAAGATCCGGAGATTCTTCAGGAGCATCTGCGGCTGTGCAAAAAGTATGTTTCCCATGATCTGCACATTGTCGGCGACAATTCGCGGGATTTGTCTGTGGTGGAGGCAAACCTTAGGGTGGCTGATGCCAATGGCGCGCGTCACATCTTGCTGCCTGAAAACCCGTGGACCGCGCGCAATGCCGGCAGCCGCTCGCACGGCGCAGCAATGAACTGGCTTTGGCGCAATATCCTCCGCCCGGGCCACCCGAAGGCGTTCGGATTTCTGGACCATGACCTGTTTCCGACGGCGCCGGACGCACCATATGCGCTGCTCGAGAACCATGATTTTCATGGCGATCAGCGCAGCGCGGGTGTGCGCTGGTTTTTATGGGCAGGTTACTGCTTTTTCAATTTTGAGGCGATCAAGGGCGTGGACCTTGATTTCGGTCTTGACTGGTTTGCCGGGCTTGACACCGGCGGTGCCAATTTTGAAGTACTGTACAAGCATGCCGACCGCGCAACGTTGCCGCTGCGAGAGATCGTTGTTGTTCCGGCGCTGGACGGCGTTGAAATTTCGAGGGCTTGCTTCGAGTGGCGCGGAAGCTGGATACACGAGGTTGGCTGGAGCACTGATCCGGCCTGCCGCAAGGCAAAGCGCGAGGCGCTCAACCGGATTTTGAAGCCTTATCTCGAATGAGTCGAAACAAATTTGCTGTTGGGGCGACGGACATCGGCGGTTTTGCGATGGAACGCCGGGAAAGGGCGGTTATCGTTGCCGGACAAATCTAATCCGGAAACAAAGCACATGCGATACGGCTATATCGGACTGGGCAATCTTGGCGGTCATCTGGCGATGAGCCTGATCCGCGCGGGTTTTGCGGTTACTGTTCATGACCGGGATGCCAGACTTGGCGAGCGCCATGTCAAGGCGGGCGCGACGTGGGCGGCCAGCGCTGCGGAACTTGCGGCGAAGTCGGATGTGGTGCTGACCTGTCTGCCATCGCCCGCAATTTGCGAGGCGGTGCTTGGTGACTGCCTTGCCGCAATGAAGCCAGGTTCGGTGTGGATCGAGAATTCGACGCTGGGGCGCGATGAAATCCAGCGGCTTGCGGCGCTCGCCGAGGCGAGGGGAATCCGTGTGCTTGAGGCACCGGTGACGGGCGGTGTGCACCTGGCGGCGCAGGGCGTCATCACGGTGCTGGCGGCCGGCGACAAGGTATTGTTTGAGGAGCAGATGCCGGCGCTCAAAGCCATTGGAGATCAGATTTTCCACATGGGGCCGATCGGGTCGGCGGCGGTGATCAAGGTGATCACCAACATGCTGGCGTTCATCCATCTGGTTGCCGACGGCGAGGCGCTGATGCTGGCCAAGCGCGGCGGGATTGACCTGGCCCAGGCTTGGGCGGCGATCAAGGCGAGCTCCGGCACGTCGTTTGTGCATGAGACGGAGGGGCAGCTGATCCTCAACGGGTCCTATGACATCGCCTTCACGATGGATCTTGCGCTGAAGGATCTCGGCTTTGCGATGAATTTCAGCAAGGAATTCGGTGTGCCGCTCGATCTTGCCAGCCTGACCAACGAGACGTTTGTGAAAGGCAAGGCGGCCTATGGCGGGACTGCGCAATCAACGCAGATCGTCAAGCTGCTGGAAGATGCGCTTGGTACGGACCTTCGGGCACCGGGATTTCCGGCACGGCTTGAGTAGCGCTCTGATTGATTCCCTTGATTTGTGTCAAGGCAACCACTCACTGATCTGTGACAATTCGTTTCAGAATGATTCCAATTTAGGAGTCCCGTTTGCCGCGCAAAACGGCTACACGGAGCTTGTCACATGCAGGTTTTTCGGCCTGCGCAGCATACGGAACTGAACCTGTGGATTTTGAAGCCTATTTCTGTGAGCGTCTTGGCAAGCTGAAAACAGCTGGCAATTATCGTGTTTTCACGGATGTGGAGCGCCAGTCCGGCAATTTTCCGCGTGCGATTCGCCACCGCGCTGATGGTTCGGTACAGGAAGTGACTGTCTGGTGTTCAAATGATTATCTGGGCATGGGCCAGCATCCTGTTGTCACCGGAGCGATGAAGGCGGCGGTGGATACGTACGGCGCGGGCGCTGGCGGCACGCGCAATATTTCCGGCACCAGCCATCAGCATGTGCTTCTGGAGCGCGAGCTTGCCGATCTGCATGGCAAGGAAGCGGCGCTGCTGTTCACGTCGGGGTACGTGTCCAACTGGGCGGCGCTTGGCACGCTGGCGTCGCAAATACCCGGCTGCATTGTTTATTCTGATGCATTGAACCACGCCTCAATGATTGAAGGCATTCGCCATTCCAAGGCTGAACGGCGGATTTTCAAGCACAACGACCCGAAGGATCTGGCACGCCTGATGGCGCTGGATGATCCGATGGCACCAAAGCTGGTGGCGTTTGAGAGCGTTTACTCAATGGACGGGGATATTGGTCCGATCCGCGAAATCTGTGATGTTGCTGACCGGTTCGGGGCGATGACCTATCTGGATGAGGTGCATGCGGTTGGCATGTACGGTCCGCGTGGCGGCGGGGTTGCCGAACGCGAAGGGCTGATGGACCGGTTGACGGTGATCGAAGGCACGCTTGGCAAGGCATTTGGCGTGATGGGCGGCTATATTGCTGCTTCGGCGAGCCTGGTTGATTTTGTCCGCTCGTTCTCGTCGGGGTTCATCTTTACAACTGCCATTCCGCCCGCGATCGCAGCGGCGGCGCGGGCATCAATTGCGTTTCTCAAGGACCATGACGAAATCCGCAAGCTGCACCGCGACCGGGTGGCGCGGGTGCGCATGAAGCTTGACCGTAACGGCATTCCGCATCAGCACAATCCAAGCCACATTATTCCGGTGATGGTGGGCGATGCGGCCAAGTGCAAATGGATTTCGGACATCATGCTTGATCAGCATGGCGTCTATGTGCAGCCGATCAACTATCCGACAGTGCCGGTGAAAACCGAGCGCCTGCGCATAACACCGACGCCGTTCCACACCGATGCGGATATCGACCATCTGGTGCATGCGCTGGGTGAGTTGTGGTCGCAGTGTGCGCTGGCCCGGGCAGTGGCTTAACTGGCCTTCTTTTCCAGTGCCAAGCCAAGGCCCAGCCTTGAGGCCATGTCATGGTCGGTGCGGGTCAACAGGGATTGCAGCGTCTCGATCTGATCTTTGCCGACGGTGATCCCGCTCTTGGTCTTTTTCCCGAAATCTGCGGCGGCTTCGGCGAGGCGCAGGGCTCCGGCGCTTCGGGATGATGAGGCGAGGGTTTGCAGGCACTCGGCTTGCAGTTCGATGTTTCCGTCTTCTGATGCAGCGCGTAACCCGTCAATCGCGGTAGTTGTAGTTGCGGCAAAGAGGTCGTGGATGCGCCGGGCGGTGCCGCTGGCCACTCCGGATGACAGCCTTGAGATCATGGCGATTGTCGGTTCATCAAGCAGCGGCGTGAGGAGGAACCCGTCGTTGGCGGTGTCTTTGCCCACGGTCGCGATGTTGCCCTTGCTGTTGAGGACCAGATCGGAAATGCGCGCGGCAATCGAGGGGATGGTGAAGGGTTTGGATATCCAACCGTCCATTCCGTTGGCCCGCCAGCCCTTGTCGCCGGTGCCTTCACTGAGCGCAGTGATGGCAACCACTGTCGTGCGGCGGCCTGTATCCTTTTCGCGTTCGCGCAGAATGCGGGTTGCGGTGAAGCCGTCCATTACCGGCATGGAGCAATCCATAAAGATGACGTCGTAGGTGCTGGCGGCGGCACATTGCAGCGCTTCCTCGCCGTTCACTGCGCAGTCTACCTTCATGCCCATCGACGACAGCGCTTCGTTGAGCACCTCGCGGTTGACATTGTTGTCGTCAACGGCAAGCGCGCGCAGGCCCCGGAACGCGTCGTATCCCTGGCCCTGTTGTGCCGCACGGTTAAGGTTGCGGAAGGCGGAAAAGTCGTTTGTTGCGGATGCCGCGGCGAGTTTTTCGAGTGCGTCACGGCTGGCGGGAAGGCCAAACTCCAGCCGACCCCGCGTCCGATAGCTGGTTTCGCTTATGCCAAGCTGTGGCACCAGAAAGAGCAATGTCTGGCCGCCCGGCGGGAGTTCACTTTCGCTGTCGGTCAAGACAAGTGTTGTGCTGTCGTTGGTATCATCTTCGACGACGTTCGCGCCGTGGCCGCGCAGTGTTTCTGCGAGCAACTGCGCTTCCATGGCCGACAAACAGCTTACGCGCACAGGCAATCCGGCAAAGTCAGCAGATATTGTTTGGCATTGAGCGGCCTGAAGCAGAACGTTCGCCGTGAAGGTTGAGCCTTTGCCTTCCGCGCTTTTCACCGCAATGGTTCCGTCCATCGCCTCGACCAGACGTTTGGAAATGGCAAGGCCAAGGCCCGTGCCACCAAACCGGCGCGTGATGGATTGATCGCCTTGTGAGAAGCGGTCGAAAACGAGCGCAAGCTTATCCTTGGCGATGCCGATGCCGCTGTCCGTGACCGATATAGAAAGCTTTACACCTGATGACGTGTTTCTGGCCGAAGCGCGGAGGATGACGCTGCCCTTTTCCGTGAACTTGAGCGCGTTGTTGACCAGATTGGTGATGATCTGATTGAGGCGTGTCGCATCGCCGATCAACAGATGGGGAACTGACGGATCGACGACAAAGCCCAAATAGACATTTCGTTCGCGGGCGCGCTCGCTGAAAAGGCCGTAGACGTCGGCGAACAGCTGGTCCAGCGAAAACGGGGTGACGTCCAGCTCGAGCCGTCCTGCCTCGATCTTCGATATGTCGAGCACGTCATTGATGATTGACAGGAGATTTTGGCCGGACCGGTTGATGATCTCGGCAAAACGCAAGTGGCGCGGCGACAGGGGCGCGGCGGCTAGCATCTGCGCCATCACCATCATGCCATTCATTGGCGTGCGGATTTCATGGCTCATCATCGCCAGGAATTCGGATTTCGCCGCATTGGCGCGCTCAGCCTCATCGCGCGCTGTAACCAGTTCGACAGTCCGCCGTTGCACCGTGTCTTCCAGCCCGTCAGCATGGGCCCGCAGCGCTTTGTCGCGCTCGTCGATACGCCCCATCATGTCGTTGAATGCGTCGATGAGCACACCAACTTCATCGTCAGTGTCGCGGCTGAAATTATAGCGCAGCGTCTCTGTTCCGCCGATGCCGGAGAGCGTGTTGGCAAGGTTGCTCAAAGGACGTGTGGCGCGCCGGACAAGGCGTTGGCCGATGAAGAAACCAGCGCCAATCGCGCTTGCGGCAAAGATCGAGGCGGAAAGAAGGCGCTGCCAGAATATGTCGGCCATCCATGAGATATCCACTATGAGCCCGAGTGTTCCGACCGTTTTCCCGCCATCTATGATTGGTCTCTTGATTTCCATTGTGTCGATGCTGAACAGATCTGTGAGCTTGACCTCGTCTGAACGCAGCACCGAGCGCTCAAGCACCGCGCCGCCACCCATTTCAGCAAGCAGCGTCCCGTTTTCGCCATGCACTGACGTTTGCAGGATTGAGGGGAGGTCACGCAGCGCGCGCAGCGCATTGCGGGCCGCATTCGCGTCTCCTGCCGCGACAGGCTTGGACAAAACGGCCCCAAAAATGCTGGTGATTGACTGGAGGCGGGCTTGTTCGGCCTCGACGCTCTGGTGGAAATTGCCGATCAAGAAAACGCCGACGGTGGTCATGGTGCACAGGAACATCGTTGATGCCGTGATCAGCGACATTTTCGTGCTCAATGACCGTGTCATCCGCTTCAGCTTCAAAGTCATTCCCCGCTCTGGAAGCCAGACACTGACTGGAAAAAGCGAATACGGATTTAAAATGTGGCGGGTGCTGCGCAAAAATCGCCCTGAAATCAAAAATATCCGCGTGTTTTTTCATCCGGTTAAGAATTCACTATCGGAGTTGGATTATTGTCCGCCATCAGGGGACAGTGTCTTGGCGGCGGCAATCGAGAACATATTCATCGTAGACGACGATCCGGTGTTCGCGGCTGTGGCCGAGATGCTGTTGTTCAGCCTTGGGGCCAAGTGTGTCCGTCAGGTGGACAATACCCATGAAGCGCTGTCGGAGCTTGCAAATGCAGGCGACGCTGCGAGCCTCGTCATCGTCAATTTGACAATGCGCGGACTCGACGG
>JANMQE010000191.1:0-9028 GCA_031370195.1 Phyllobacteriaceae bacterium | reverse complement strand
GGCGATGAATGCGCAGCGCAAGGCGCGCGGTGAGGACGAGATGAAAATCTCCGACTTCATCCGCACGGTGAAGGAAGCGGCTGCCTCGCTGGAAATCGACTTTAACATGCTGAAGCGCCCGCTCAATGTCGGCTTTTCCGGCGGTGAAAAGAAACGGGCGGAAATCTTGCAGATGAAGCTGCTTGCGCCCAAGCTCTGCATTCTCGACGAGACGGACTCTGGCCTCGACATTGATGCGCTGAAGATTGTTGCGGATGGCGTCAATTCATTGCGTTCGCCGGACCGCGCGGTGCTGATCATCACCCATTATCAGCGCCTCTTGGACCATATCGTGCCGGACACTGTGCATGTGCTTTACAAAGGCCAGGTGATCAAATCGGGCGACAAGTCGCTGGCGCTTCATCTGGAAGAAAATGGCTACGCCGACGTGATTGAAGAGGCGGCGTGAGGTGAGCGTTATGAACATTCATGCCGGACGGATGCAGACGGCGGCGGAAACGGCGCTGACCGAGCTTTATGTTGCCAAGATGGGCGCGTTGCCAGGCAATCCGGATGTAGCAGCTGCGCGTGATCTTGCCGTGGACGCGCTGAAGACGCTTGGTCTGCCGACGCGGCGTATCGAGAGCTGGCACTACACAGATTTGCGCTCGCTGTTGCGCGCCATTCCGGCAGGCAGTGAGACCCAATTCGACGGCTTGGAGCCGCTGGTCAGGGGCGCTGCGGTTCTCGTGGTTGACGAGGGCAACGCGACTGGCGGAAACGCTGACGCGGGCGTTGCGGTCACACGCATTGCGGCGAAGCTGGAGGATGGAAGTTTTGCCAAGGCGCTTGTGCAGCGGGGAATTGATGACGCGATTGGACAAATAAACTCGGCGCTGGTTTCTGACGGCTATTATCTGGACATTGCCGACGGCACGAAGCTTGGCGCGCCCATTGAAGTGCAGTTTGCGGCCAATCAGGATTCGCACACGCGGCTTGCCATCAAGGCGGGCAAAAACACAAAGGCGACAATCATTGAGCGCCACACCGGCGGTAATGCGTTTGTTTCTGCGATTACGCACCTTACTCTGAACGATGGCGCGGAGATCACGCTGATTGTCGATCAGGAGCGCGGCGGAGGCGCGGTGCATCTGGGGCAACTCAATGCGCGGGTTGGCAAGGATGCCAAGCTGGTTGTATTTGTGATGAATTCCGGCGGCAAGCTCGTGCGGCAGGAAGTGCATGTGGCGGTGAAGGGTGAAGGCTCGGACTTCAAGCTGCGCGGCATCAATCTGGTTGGCGGCGATTCTCATATCGACGTGACGATGACGCTGACCCATGAGGTGCCGAACACGACATCAACGGAAGTGATCCGCAACGTTGTCACCGGGCGCGGACATGGCGTGTTTCAGGGCCAGATCAAGGTTTTCCCCGGTGCGCAGAAGACCGACGCCAAGATGGCGTGCAACACGCTGCTTCTGTCGGACGAGGGCGAGTTTTCGACCAAGCCGGAACTGGAAATATTTGCCGACGATGTGCAATGCGGCCATGGCGCGACCGTGCGCGAAGTTGAACCGCAGCATCTGTTTTATCTGATGGCGCGAGGGATCCCAGAGCCGATAGCGCGTGGACTTTTGGTCAAGGCGTTTGTGGCGGAGATCATTGAAGAGCTTGAGGACGAGGCTTTGGTGGAGGCGCTGGAAGAGCGGCTGCAAGACTGGCTTGAAAAGAACGCATGATGAGTCAAATCAACGGGCTGCCCTACGATGTTGAAGCGGTGCGCAAGGATTTCCCGATCCTGTCGCGCACCGTCTATGGCAAGCCGCTTGTCTATCTCGACAATGGCGCATCGGCGCAGAAGCCGCAGGCGGTTATTGATGCGATGGTCAATTGCTTGACCAATGAATATGCCAATGTTCATCGTGGCTTGCACTTTCTGTCCAATGCGGCGACCGATGCTTACGAGAATGCGCGGGAAATAGTCCGACGGTTTTTGAATGCGGGCAAGATCGAAGAGGTGATTTTCACCAAGTCGGCCACTGAAGCATTCAATCTGGTTGCCTATGGCTGGGGCATGCCGAACATTGGAGCCGACGACGAGATCGTCTTGTCGATCATGGAGCATCACTCCAACATCGTACCGTGGCATTTCATCCGCGAGCGGCAGGGCGCCAAGCTGGTCTGGATTCCGGTCGATGACGACGGCGTCTTGCATATCGAAGATTTCGTCAAATGCCTGACGCCGCGCACCAAGCTGGTCGCGATCACACATATGTCGAATGCGCTTGGCACTGTGGTTCCTGTCAAGGAGATGATCCGCATTGCGCATGAGCGTGGCATCAAGGTGCTGGTGGATGGCTCACAAGCGGCGGTGCATCTGCCGGTCGATGTGCGCGATCTGGATGCTGATTTTTACGTGATGACCGGCCACAAGCTCTACGGACCGACTGGGATTGGCGTGCTTTACGGCAAGGAAGCACTGCTGAATTCGATGCGGCCGTTCCTTGGCGGCGGCGAGATGATCCGCGATGTGACCATGGAAAACGTCACCTATGGCGATGCGCCGCACCGGTTTGAGGCCGGTACGCCGCCGATTGCCGAGGCGATCGGGCTTGGGGCTGCGTTGGACTATATGGACAGTGTCGGTCGCGAGCGCATTCTGGCGCATGAAGAGGGCCTGCGCGACTATGCGCATGCTCAGCTTTCCAAGATCAATTCACTGCGGATCTTCGGCAATGCTCCGGGCAAGGGCGCGATTGTTTCGTTCGAGCTCAAGGGCATTCATGCGCATGATGTCTCTATGGTTATTGATCGCGCGGGCGTTGCTGTGCGGGCAGGGACGCATTGCGCCCAGCCTCTGATGCAGCGCTTCGCCGTCACTTCGACATGCCGCGCCTCATTTGGCATGTATAATACAATGCACGAAATCGATGTGCTGGCAGAGGCTTTGGAAAAAGCCCGCAAGTTTTTCGCGTAAGGAAGATGTAAATGGCCCAAGATGAATTTGCAGTTGCAGAGCGGGCAGAAGATGCCATCGTTGTCTCATCAAGCATTCCGGCCGAGGAATTGGCGCGGTTGACGGACGATATCATTTTAGCGCTGAAGACAGTTTACGATCCGGAGATTCCGGCTGACATTTACGAGCTTGGCCTCATTTACAAGATCGACATTGAGGATGACCGGTCAGTCAAGATCGACATGACGCTTACAGCTCCGGGCTGCCCGGTGGCGGGCGAGATGCCGGGCTGGGTGGAAAATGCTGTGAGTTCGGTTGAAGGTGTGTCGGGTGTCGAAGTGAAAATGACGTTTGACCCGCCCTGGACCGCCGCGCGAATGAGCGAAGAGGCGCAAGTCGCGGTGGGCTGGTATTAGGCCTTGTGAAGGGCGTATTTCTTCACCATTTTATGGTGACAATCAGAGTCTGCGGGCCTTGAACCCGTTTGACGAGGAGACAGATCGATGGGCCGTTTTGCCGTTATGACGATGACAGATGCTGCGGCTGACCGCGTGCGAGAGATAATGTCCGCCAATCCGGACAAGCTCGGTATTCGGGTCGGCGTCAAGAAGGGCGGCTGTGCGGGCATGGAGTATGCCATTGAACTGGCGGACGAGGCCAAGCCGCGTGAGGATTCGATCGAGCATGACGGTGCGAAGGTGTTTATCGCGCCGGAAGCTGTGCTTTATCTTCTCGGAACGCAGATGGATTTTGAAACCACTTCATTGCGCACCGGCTTCACCTTCAACAATCCGAACCAGACGTCGGCGTGTGGCTGTGGTGAAAGCGTGGAGTTGACGCCGGCACCTGCTGCAGCGCTTGGCTGAACTTCATGGACAACGCGGCCATTGAAGAGATGTTCGCTTCCGTTGGCCCTGTTATTATCAAGCGGATGTTTGGTGGCAAGAGCATTTATGTGCGCGGGACCATCATCGCCATTCAGTATCAGGACGAAATTCTTTTGAAGGCCGATGCGCAATCAGCGCCGCGCTTTGTCGAGGCCGGTTGCCGCCAGTGGGTGTATGAGGGCAAGAACGGCAAGTCCGCCGCCATGCCGTACTGGTCGATATCGGATGATGCATTTGACGATCCGGACGTGATGGCCAAATGGGTGCGGCTTGCGCTTGAGGCGGGAATGCGAGCGAAGAAATAGGGCGTTTCTTGCTGATATGCCGTGTTCGTGCTACATGACCAATTCACTGGTCACGAGGTGTGTGATGAACACGATGAATATGGCGGACGCCAAGGCACATTTGAGCGAGGTTCTTGACCGCGTTGAAAACGGCGAGCGGATCACAATTACCCGACGCGGAAAAGTGGTAGCGGAACTTGTGCCTCCGCAGAAAATTCCGGCGAAAATTGATTTGGCAAAAATCAGGGCGTTTGCCGAAACGCTGCCATTGCAAAAGCAGACTGCAGGCGAGTTTGTCCGTCAAATGCGTGATGAGGACCGGTATTGAAGGTCTACCTCGACACCTCTGTCGTCGTCAGCATTATTGTGACTGAATCATCCAGTGAGGCGTCGCGGCGGTGGTTGGAGGCGCAAGCAATTGGAACTATGGCGATCAGTGTATGGGTTGAGACTGAGCTCTCTTCCGCGCTGGCCTTGAAAGTCAGGACCGGCGAGCTCTCAAGAGATCCGATGCTTCAGGCTCTGGCGTTGTTCCGGGACAGTCTCTTGCCGGGAATGTTTTGCCATGACGTCGTCACAAGCGATTTCAAACTGGCTCATACCTTTCTCGAGTCAGGTGAACATGCCCTTCGTGCAGGTGATACGATGCATTTGGCAATTGCATCGCGTCTGGGCGTTGCGATTGCTACCAATGACAGAAAACTTCAGAGTGCTGCCAAGGCGTTGGGGTTTGAACTCGCAGCGCCGTCCGAATATTAGGACGGGACCTTAGCCCAGCTTTGGCTCGATCATCATAAACGCTGGAACCTCGTCGCCGAAGCCGACCGGGGCTGGGCCGAGGTCGTCGCGGTAGCGGCGTTGTTCGGGCGGCAGCTTGGCGCGGGCTTCGCGGGCTTCCTCGCGGCGGGATGAACTGTCGCCACGGCTGTGGTCCTGACGGTAATTGTCCTGACGCGGGCCATCTTGCCCGGGGCCATCCTGCCTTGGCGAGTCTTGCCTTGCAGCATCATGACGCGGGCTGTCTGAGCGGGCGTTGTCGTGACGTGAATGGTCGCGGCGCGCAGTCTGTCTGGTCGGCTGCTCGACCGGCACGAATGCCGGAGCGATGATGTCCGGCTGGTCGGTGGCGACTTCGATCATTTCGGCTTCCGGCCTGGCGGCGCTGCGGGTTTTGCGTGGTTTGCGATCTGACGCTTCTTGCTCGGCTGACTTGGAAGCAGACTTCACAGCGTCCTTGCCGTCGCGGCGGCTGCGGCCCTTGCCCTTGTCGCCTGAACGGCCACGGCGCGGTGCCTCCTCGGCGCTTTCGTCGATGACCAGCGTTGACAGGTCGCCGTCATGCCACTCGATGGTTTCGTTGATCAGCTTTTCGATGGCAGACAGATATTTTGCGTCGGTCTTGTCCACCAATGTGAAGGATTTGCCGGACCGTCCGGCACGGCCAGTGCGGCCGATGCGGTGGACATAGTCTTCGGCATGGATCGGCACATCGAAGTTGAAAACGTGTGACACGTCAGGAATGTCAAGGCCGCGTGCCGCAACATCGGACGCGACGAGCAATTGCAGTTTGCCGTCGCGGAAGTTGGAAAGCATCGTCATGCGCGAGCGCTGGTCCATATCGCCATGCAAAGCACCGCAGGAGAATTCATGGCGCGCGAGCGAGCGGAACAACTCGGACACATCGACTTTGCGGTTGCAGAAGATGATGGCGTTTTTGATGTCCGCTTGCTCAGAGACGATCAGATCGCGAAGCGCCGCGCGCTTTTGCCAATCCTTGGAACCGGCTTTCACCAGCCGTTGAATGACGGTTTTGGCAGTGGACGCCGCCTTTGAAACTTCTACGCGGACCGGTGCCTGCAGAAACTGTTCGGACAGTTTGGTGATTTCCGGCGGCATGGTGGCGGAGAAGAACAGGGTCTGGCGGTTGAACGGGATCATCTTGCAGATGCGCTCAATATCCGGAATGAAGCCCATGTCGAGCATGCGGTCGGCTTCGTCGATGACGAGGATTTCAACGCCGGTCAGCAACAGTTTTCCGCGCTCGAAATGGTCGAGGAGGCGGCCGGGTGTTGCGATCAAAACGTCAACGCCGCGCTCAAGCTTGCGGTTCTGGTCTTCGAACGACACGCCGCCGATGAGAAGCGCGACACTCAGTTTGTTGTTGATGCCGTATTTGATGAAATTCTCTTCGACCTGCGCGGCGAGTTCGCGCGTCGGTTCTAGGATAAGCGTGCGCGGCATGCGGGCGCGGGCGCGGCCGCGTTCGAGCCGCGTGATCATCGGCAGCACGAAGGCGGCGGTTTTGCCGGTTCCGGTCTGGGCAACGCCAAGCACGTCTTTGCCGGCGATGGCATGGGGTATGGCGCCTGCCTGAATGGGGGTGGGTTCGGTGTAGCCGGCGTCTGTGACGGCGGCGAGGACTTTAGCGGACAAGCCGAGTTCGGCGAATGTGGTCAAGGGGAAATGGATCCGGGTGGGTCAGGTCTTATTGGTGTGCCCGACGGGCCATCAGAAGGCCCAAAGGTTGAACGCATTTTCAGCGCAAAGCGTGCGGTGTGCACTGCTTGGCTTGCCACTAAGGCCACGGGAACAAATTGTCAACCTTTTCACGCATCTGTATCACGACACTCCTTCAATACCGGAACTGTTCGGCCAATATCCGCTCATCCCATGAATGACTCTCATCGAACATCAATGTCACGGTTGATGTGTCAGATTGCCGGACCGAGACATGCACGACTGATTTCACTTCATTGTGGTCGGCAACCGCGTTGACCGGGCGCTTTTGTGGTTCGAGAATTTCGATGTCGACCACTGATTGGTTTGGCAAAAGCGCGCCGCGCCAGCGGCGGGGGCGGAAGGCGCTGACCGGGGTGAGCGCCAGAAGTGGGGCATCGAGCGGCAGGATCGGGCCTTGGGCGGAGAGATTGTAGGCGGTGGAGCCGGCGGGCGTTGCCAGCATCACGCCATCGCAAATCAGCTCGTCCAACCGTTCCTTGCCATCGACCATGATGCGAAGCTTGGCGGCCTGGTAGGATTGGCGCAGCAGCGACACTTCGTTGATGGCGTTGGCTTTGAAGGCCTTGCCGTTTGCGTCCTGCGCAATCATTTCCAGCGGGCGGATGGTTTCCGGCGTGGCGCGCTCAATGCGCTCGATCAGGCCAACGTCGCGGAACTCGTTCATCAGAAAGCCAACCGAGCCACGGTTCATGCCGAAGATGAGCTTGCCGGAATTCATGAAACGGTGCAGCATTTGCAGCATGAAGCCATCGCCGCCAAGCGCAACGATGACATTTGCGTCATCCGGCTTTTCATTGCCGTACAGCGCCGCCAGATGTTTTGCCGCCGACGTCGCTTCGGCAGTGTCGGACGATATGAAGGCGATGGCAGTCTGCATGCTGTTGGCTCCGGTGCGGCCAGCGATAGCATGGCCGTCAAACATTACAAATTTCTCGAACCCTGCGACGAAAAACTGTTTTCCTGTTCCAAACCCTGTGCTATCGGCACCTCACTGCCCTTGTAGCTCAGTTGGTAGAGCACCTGATTTGTAATCAGGGGGTCGCGTGTTCGAATCATGTCGGGGGCACCAGTTTTCTTCAGACAGTTGATCGTTTGAGAAAACCGGCAATTTGGCCAGAGGCCGCAACTAACCAGTGTTGAGTGCAACACAAGTCAATCGCGTTTCGCGAATGCCTTGAATGCTTCGATATGGTCGGGATGCCAGCGAGACAGCGGCGGGCGGTTTTCAGTGATGTCTTGAGCGGCCCACAGAATGCGGCGCTCGTCGAGTGCGCGGGGAACGTCGTTGTCGGGGCAAAGAATGTAGAAATCGCCGTTCCCGATGCTGTCGAGCATGAAGGCGATTGTCTGTTCCGGTGTCCAGGCGGCAGCCGGTTTTTCCGCGCGGTCACTGCGGGTCATGCCGGTGAAAACGAAGCCCGGAATCAAAAGATGCGCGGCGATTTTGGTGCCTTCAGTGTTGCGCAATTCGTGCGCCAAGGCTTCGGTGAACACTTTCACGCCTGCCTTGGAAATGTTGTAGGCGGTGTCGCCGGGCGGCGTGGTGATGCCTTGTTTGGAACCGGTGTTGATGATGAGGCCGGGCTGATAGTTCGCCATCATCCCCGGCAGAAATGTCTGCGTGCCTTGGATGACGCCCCACAGGTTGACATCAAGCGTGCGCTGCCAAGCATCGAGCGGGCCGGACAGCGTGCTGCCAAGGCCGATGCCCGCGTTGTTCATCAGCACATTGACAGTGCCGAAGCGGGCGGAGACGCTGTCGTGCAATCGTTTGAGGTCGTCGAGCTTTGAAACGTCGGCTTCGACAGTCTGAACCGCGTTCGCTCCATTTGCCGCCATTTCTGCGATTGACGCGGCAGCACTGGCCAGCCGGTCCGCGCCGAGATCGGTGATGCAGACTTTCATGCCCAATTTGGCAAAAGCCTTGGCGGCGGCCAAGCCGATGCCCGAGGCACCGCCGGTGATCACGGCGACAGCGTTTTCGTTGAGGGCGGGGTGGGGCATGGCGGTTCGATCCTTAAAGCCTAACTGAGAGTTCAGTTTGATGGCCAGATGGCGCACTTTTCTGCGCTTCTGTCCCCTTTGTCCAACTCTAAACTTTCTTCATTCCGGACAAGCGCTGCGCGAATCCGGAATGACGAAGATTATGGGATTTTTGGTAATAATTACAGCCACTTGCGGCTCGCGAGAGGTATGACACACTCGCCTTACGACGTGTCCGAGCCAAACGCCTCAACCGCGAAATAGTGGACGTCTTTCAGGATGGCATCGACCGGGTGGATATCCTTGCGCCGGTAACCCGGCGGTGGTCCCGGGCGGAACGGGCTGATGCGCATCGGTTTGTAAGGGGCTTTGGCGGAAAGGATTTCATCGCGCCTTGCGCGCCATCTGGCGAGGCGGCG
>JANMQE010000289.1:0-3620 GCA_031370195.1 Phyllobacteriaceae bacterium | reverse complement strand
AGGAAAACCCCAAGGAAGCGGAAATCGTTTCGCATCGTCTGATGCTGCGCGCCGGAATGATCCGCCAGCAGGCTGCCGGGTCATATTCGTGGTTGCCGATTGGCTTGCGGGTTTTGAACAAGGTCAACAAGATCATCCGCGAAGAGCAGGATCGCTCCGGTGCGGTAGAAATTCTGATGCCGACCATCCAGTCGGCGGACCTGTGGCGCGATAGCGGGCGTTATGATGCGTACGGCAAGGAAATGCTGCGCATCAAGGACCGGCAGGAGCGCGAATTCCTCTATGGGCCGACCAATGAGGAAATGGTCACCGACATTTTCCGCTCCTATGTCAAATCCTACAAGGATCTGCCGCTGAACCTTTATCATATACAGTGGAAATTCCGCGACGAGGTGCGCCCGCGCTTCGGCGTGATGCGCTCGCGCGAGTTTCTGATGAAGGACGCCTATTCGTTCGACATGAATTACGAGGCGGCAAAGGCCGCCTACAACCGGATGTTCGTCGCCTATTTGCGCACCTATGAGCGGATGGGCATGAAGGCGATCCCGATGCGCGCCGACACGGGCCCAATTGGCGGCGATCTCAGCCACGAATTCATCATTCTGGCCGACACTGGCGAAAGTCAGGTGTTCTGCCACAAGGATTATCTGTCGCTGAAAGTGCCGGGCGCAGATGTCAATTTCCGTGATGATGCTGCCATCGCAAGGATCGTCAAGGATTGGACGACACCCTACGCCGCCACCGACGAAATGCATGACGAGGCCGCTTGGGGCGCGATAGATGCTGACAATCAGGTCGCCGCACGCGGTATTGAAGTCGGCCACATCTTCCATTTCGGCACCAAATATTCAGAGCCGATGAATGCCAAAGTGCAGGGGCCGGACGGCAAGGAGCATCTGGTTTCGATGGGCTCATATGGCATTGGCCCGTCGCGCGTGGTCGCGGCGATCATCGAGGCGAGCCACGACGACGCCGGCATCATCTGGCCTGAGTCTGTTGCGCCGTTCGATGCGGGCATCATCAACATGAAGCCGGGCGATGCGGCATCCGATGCTGCATCCGGCAAAATCTACGAAGCCATGACCAATTCCGGCAAAGAGGTGCTGCTCGACGACACGGGCGCGGGGGCAGGGGCAAAGTTCGCCACTGCCGACCTGATCGGCCTGCCGTGGCAGATCATCGCCGGTCCGCGCGGCGTTGCCAATGGAGAGGTCGAAGTGAAAAACCGCAAGACCGGCGCAAGAGATATCATGACCATTGACGCCGCCATCAACCGCTTTGCAGGACTTTGATGAGCGAGACAGCGACCGACCCGAAAGACTTTCCAACCGCCGCGCCATTCTCGGCGTTCGAGCGCATGATGGCCTGGCGCTACCTGCGCTCGCGGCGAAAGGAAGCCTTCATCTCCGTCATCGCCGGGTTCTCGTTTCTCGGCATCCTCTTAGGCGTGGCGACGCTCATTGTCGTCATGGCGGTGATGAACGGCTTCCGCGCGGAATTGCTGAAAAGCATTCTCGGCATCAACGGCCATTTGATCGTCCAGCCGATGGATCAGCCGCTTGATGATTACATCGACCTGTCAAAACGCTTCGAAGGCATCGTCGGCGTCAAATATGCGCTGCCGGTGGTCGAGGGCCAGACGCTGGCCTCGGGCCGCATTGGCGCCGGCACGGGTGCATTGGTAAGAGGTGTTTTGCCGGAGGACATCAAGAAGATTGAGCTGGTGTCGGAAAAGGTCAAGCAAGGCAGTTTCGCTGAATTCGGCAAGACGGACGGCGTCGCCATCGGCTCGCGCATGGCGGAAAATCTCGGCCTTGGGCTTGGCGACAATCTGACGCTGATTTCGCCAGACGGCGATGTCACCCCGATGGGCGTCACCCCGCGCGTCAAGGCCTATCCGGTGCTCGCCATTTTCGAGATCGGCATGTCGGAGTATGACAGTTCGATTGTCTTCATGCCGCTTGAGGAGGCGCAGAGCTATTTCAACTCCGAAGGCAAGGTCCAGTCTATCGAGATCATCACTGATGATCCGGACAAGGTCGAGGATTTGCGCGTGCCCGTCGAGGCGATTGCCGACCGGCCGGTGCTTTTGACCGACTGGCGCCAGCGCAACGCCACCTTCTTTTCCGCGCTGCAGGTCGAGCGCAACGTGATGTTCATGATCCTGACGCTGATCGTGCTGGTCGCCGCACTCAACATCATTTCCGGCCTGATCATGCTGGTCAAAGACAAGGGCAGCGACATTGCCATCATGCGCACCATGGGCGCGACGCGCGGCATGATCCTGCGCATTTTCCTGATGACCGGCGCAGCCATCGGCGTCACCGGCACAATCGCCGGTGTGGCGCTCGGCGTGCTGATTTGCCTGAATGTCGAAAGCATCCGGCAGTTCTTCTCGTGGTTGTCGGGCACAAAACTCTTTAATCCCGAGCTCTACTTCCTGTCGCAGCTCCCTGCCGTGATGGACCCGCGAGAGACGGTGATGGTCATTGTGATGGCGCTGGTGCTGTCGTTTCTCGCCACGCTTTTCCCCGCTTGGCGCGCCGCCAAGCTCGACCCGGTCGAAGCGCTGAGGTACGAATGATGGCTGGCGAACCCGTGCTGACGCTGAGTGGCGTTTCCCGCAAATATCTGCAGGGCGACCGCGAACTCATCATTCTCGACAATGCCGATTTTGAATTGTGCAAAGGCGAGATGGTCGCGCTCGTCGCGCCGTCCGGCACCGGCAAGTCAACGCTGTTGCACACCGCCGGCCTGCTCGAACACCCGGACGCTGGCGAAGTCACCGTCAATGGCCGCGCGTCGAGCGGTCTGGGCGATGAGACGCGCACAGCCATGCGCCGCGCCGAGATCGGCTTTGTCTACCAGTTCCACCACCTGCTGCCGGAATTCACCGCGCTCGAAAACCTGATGATCCCGCAAATGCTGCGCGGCATGTCGAAGAGAGAGTCAGCCGTGCGCGCGCGCCAGCTGCTCGACTACATGAAGATCGGCGAGCGCGCTGACCATCGTCCGTCCGAACTCTCGGGCGGCGAACAGCAGCGCGTCGCCATCGCCCGCGCCGTCGCCAACGCCCCGCTGGTCCTCCTCGCCGACGAGCCGACCGGCAATCTCGACCCGGTCACATCATCCTACGTCTTCGAAGCCCTCGAAGCCTTGGTCCGCCAGTCCGGCCTCGCCGCCATGATCGCCACGCACAACCACGAGCTGGCAAGGCGAATGGACCGCCGCGTGACGCTGAAAGACGGCAAAGTCGTGGACATGGACTGAGCGGGCAGGGTGTCCGCGATATATGTGAACCACGCATCCGGTTCGGGTTTGCTGTGGCGTCGGAAGCCAAGTTGACATCCGTTGACACGGCCTCCTTCTGCCTGTCGGCATCGTCTCCCCGCAAAAGTTGCAGGCAGAAGACGGCCAACCGGTTGGATTTCAGCTGCGTTTTCTTAAAAATCAGACACATATCTGCAAAACCCCGAAGGCGTCTGTCTTCTCCCCGCATCTCCTGCAGGGAGAAGATGCCGACAGGCAGATGAGGGGCGGCCTCGCGCCAAAGGATGAGCGTCAGGCAGAAGCCAAACTGCCCGCGACGCGCGACTACCAATATCAATCCGCTCCATTCG
>JANMQE010000288.1:0-6227 GCA_031370195.1 Phyllobacteriaceae bacterium | reverse complement strand
GGGGCAGCGCCGAGGTTTGAATGATGTGCGACAGGCAGGCGAAGGCCAAGGCGCACTAGGCATACACCCGCCGGACTTTGGCGCTGCCCCTCATCCGACGCTTCGCGCCACTGCCGGGGCGAGCCACGGGTCTCGCCCGTCCTTTGGACCCCCGCAAGCGGCGGGGAGAAGGGAAGGCCGCAATTTTGAAGCTGAAGATGCCAAGGCTTTCGACCCGTTGGACTGCGCCATGACGGAGGCCTGGGCCGGACCTCATCCGGCAATCCTTCAGTCCGTTACCCCCCACCCTTGGCGGACGAACGGCGATGCGGTGGAGCGTATTGAGCTTTTGGCTTCTGCGTTTGTGGATGGCTCGGTGGTATGCCCGGAGGACTGGTCGCGGACGAAGGCGGTGCTTGACGAGATCGGGGCCAGGATCAAGCCCTCGGTTATCGCTTGCGGCAAGGCCGAGATCTCAGGGCTTTTGACCGCGCTTGATGGCCGTTTCGTCGAACCCGGACCCTCCGGCGCGCCGACGCGGGGGCGGCCTGACGTGTTGCCGACGGGGCGGAACTTCCATTCTGTGGACAGCCGCGCGGTGCCGACCGAGACGGCTTGGGAACTGGGGAAGAAGTCTGCCGAGCTGCTTTGCCTTCGCCACGCGCAGGACCATGGCGATCATCTGCGGTCTGCGGGAATTACGGCATGGGGCACATCGAACATGCGCACCGGCGGTGATGACATTGCGCAGGCGCTGGCGCTGATTGGCGCGAAGCCGGTTTGGGAACGAGCAAGCGGACGCGTGACCGGCTTTGAAATTATCACGTTGGCGATGCTTGGACGGCCTCGGGTGGATGTGACGTTGCGTATTTCCGGCTTCTTCCGGGATGCGTTTCCGGACCAGATTTCGCTGTTTGACCGTGCTGCGCGGGCAGTGGGCCAGTTGGCTGAGGACGCCGATGACAATGCGATTGCGGCGCGGATGAAGGCGGATGCGGCGGCAATGGTGGCCAAGGGGATGGAGGCGGAAAAGGCGGCAGTTCAGGCTGGTTACCGTGTGTTTGGCTCGATGCCGGGGGCGTATGGCGCTGGTTTGCAGGCGCTGATTGACGACCGCGGCTGGAGCGACCGCAACGATTTGGCGGATGCGTATCTTGCGTGGGGGGCGTTTGCTTATGGTGCTGGCAGCGAGGGCGTGGCTGACCGGGCGGGCTTTGAGGCCCGGCTTTCAGGGCTGCAGGCGGTGGTTCAAAATCAGGATAACCGTGAGCATGATCTGCTGGATTCTGATGATTACTACCAGTTTGAAGGCGGGATGACGGCGGCGGTTGAGGCGCTTTCCGGGCGGTTGCCGGTGGTTTATCACAATGATCACTCACGGCCCGAGAAGCCGGTGATCCGCACGCTTGAAGAAGAGATTTCGCGGGTGGTTCGCGGGCGGGTGACAAACCCGAAATGGATCGCCGGTGTGATGCGCCACGGCTACAAGGGCGCGTTCGAGATTGTGGCGACGGTGGATTACATGTTCGCGTTTTCGGCGACAACCGGGGCAGTTCGGGATCACCATTTTGACGCGGTGTATCAGTCGTTTATCGTAGACGATGCAGTGCGGGATTTCATGGCACAAAGCAATCCGCACGCGCTTGCCGAGATGGCCGAAAAGCTCTTGGAAGCGATGGATCGCGGGCTGTGGAAAGCACGCTCGAATTCTGCACGAAGTGAGCTCGAACGTTGCGCGAAACTTGAGAAATTGAATCTGCCGGGAGGCGCACATGTCTGAAACTGAATCGGAAACTGAAATCGTTGACAACACTGACGAACACGCCCGGCACAATTCCAAGATGGCCAAGAAGAAGGCTGCGCGGGACAAGATCATGGCGACCAAGACCAATGAAAAAGGTCTGATCATTGTTCACACCGGCAAGGGAAAGGGCAAATCGACGGCGGCGTTCGGGATGATATTCCGGCACATCGCGCATCGGATTCCTTCCGCTGTGGTGCAGTTCATCAAAGGGGGCATGTCAACCGGGGAGCGTGATCTGATCCTTGCCAACCATCAGGACATTTGTTCGTTCCATACGATGGGCGAGGGGTTCACTTGGGAGACGCAGGACAAGGCGCGTGACATGGAGATGGCGCGGCTTGCGTGGGACAAGGCCAAGGAGCTGATCCGCGACGAGCGCATCAAGATGGTGCTGCTGGACGAGATCAACATTGCGCTGCGCTATGGCTATATCCCGGTTGCGGAGGTGGTCGAGTTTCTGGTCAGCGAAAAGCCGCATAGGACGCATGTGGTGCTGACCGGGCGCAACGCTGCCGACGAGATCATCGAGATTGCAGATCTTGTGACCGAGATGGAGCTGATCAAGCACCCGTTCCGGTCCGGTGTGAAGGCGCAGATCGGGGTTGAATTTTGAGGTGAGGATTGCAGTGGCGGAATTCGCAGCTTTCGCGCGTTGCTTTAGGGTTTATTTATCAGACTTATTTATTTTAGGTGGAATTGTCGGGTGGCCAGATGAAAATTGCTCCGCTTAAAACCGTTGAATGCGCGCTTTTGCATGACCAGTATTCGCCGATCGATGGCGCTGATCTGTTTGATATCGTCAACAAGGCGGTGCAGAAGTCAGGCATTGCGCCGCTGGTTTCGCGCATTCCGACGAGTGGCGAGCATGTTCATGTGATTGCCGGCAATTACCATGTGTTGGTCTCGCAAAACCGCACAGCGCTGAGCAAAGAGGGCTTTGCAGGGTGTTTGCCGCTGCCGATCACCAACATGATGATGCCGGATGCGGCTGCGCGTGTTTCGCGCCACCGGGCCAACACGTTTGTGACTGTCGGCAAGGGTTCGCTGCCCGGCGCGCAGTCGAATGCGTTTCTCAATCAGGTGATGGGCGATCAGTTCAGCTTTACGGAATGGAGCGATGCGGAGCGCGCGATGCGGCTTTGCCACGCGATCTCGCGGGCGGTGATGAAGGCGGGCAAGGTCAGCTGTGTGCACTGGTGCCCGAGCGATCATCTGGTTTCGCCGGAATTTTTTGCCGAAGTTGAACGCGGACCGTCGATGACGCCGCTTTATGTGCGGCCTTACCTATTCTCGAGTGTCGGGCATTTGCGCAGCGGTGTACCGATTGGCATGGTCGGCAATGGTGCGCAATATCTGATCGGGCGGCCGGTGATTTTCAATCAGGCACCGGTAGACCTCGACTGGATGATTTTGCGCGTGTCCAACTTTGTCGACATGTGCCATTTGCGCGGCAGCGTCATTCCTGATGGCGACAGCATGGGTGCTGACGCGAGCGAAGTGATCACAGTTCGGCATATCGCGCCGACGCGGGATCAACCTTTGGGCTCGTATGAATTGACCGCAGAACGCGTGGCGAAATTCGGCATTGACGGACCGCAGGTGCGCGAGCAGCGGCAGGTGATGTATGATCCGCGCAAGGATCCGGTGACCGGCCAGAGCCGCGAGCTTGATCCGAATGATCCGATTGACCGGGCTATCATGGCGCGGCTGAAGGAGCGGGAACAGCTGGGGCTGGACAAGGCAACCGATCCGTTTGAGCGCGATCGCCGCGCGGGCGACAGGGATGAAGAACAGGCTGAACCCAATATCGGTGCGCCAGCGCGGCGCGTGGCGCCATTCGGCAAACGGCAATAGAGAAGGCGAAGCGGCGTCAGCCGCGGCGGCGTGAGGCTTTGTAGTAGAACGTGTTGCCGCCAGCCACGAGCACGTATTTCATGTTGCGATAGGGGAATTTCAGTCCGGCCTGGTGGAAATACATGACGTTGTTGCCAAGCGTTGGATGGCGCTTGCCGGCGAGGATGGCGTCGGCGAGGGCGGCGAGATCTGTGGTGTCACCTTGCAGGCGGCGCGACATCACGCCCGGCGCGAATTGTCTGTGGGCGCTGACCACGCCGCAAACCGACTTGCCCCAATTGCCTGCTGCAACGCGGTGCATGACCACGGTGCCGACAGCAAGCTGACCGTCGCGGCTGGAGCGGTTGGACTCAAAATACATGGCCCGCATCAGGCATTCCCGGTCACGCTTGGTGCCGATGACCGGATCGGCGTTGACGAAGGGCGCTGAAGCCAATTCGATGGCTGCCGCCGGAATTTTCGAGACTGCTTCAAGAACAGGAATGCCCTTGCCGGATTTGGTGGCGACATATTCTTCCGTCACAAGGCCGTCAGCACTGGCCTCGACCTCGGCAGTGAGGCTGGATTTGGCTTCGTCCGTCACAGGTTCGTTTGGCGATGCGGGGGCGAAACCCAGATTTGGTGCCGCCGTTGTTGATGGAGCAAGTTGGGAAACGGAGGAACCTGACGTCGTGCAACCCGCGCTGAGCAAGGCGGACCAAAGCGCGATGATCACTGGCATTTGACGCATACCGGATTTTTCCCGTCCCGTTGTTGAGACGTCGTATACCGAAAAAGCCAAACAAATCAATCTTGGGCCGGTCACCAAAGATGTAGGTGCATATCTTTACGTGAAAAGAAGCTTGGCGGCGAGGGCCAGACACACGGTGACGAGAAGCGGTTTGATGATGCGTGAGCCGTTTCGCATGGCAAACTGCGCGCCGGTGCGCCCGCCTGCAAACTGCGCTGCGCCCATGATGAGACCGATTTTCCACTCAATTGCGCCAGACAGCGCAAAGACGAAGAATGCGCCGATGTTGGAGGCAAAATTCAATAGTTTTGTGTGGGCGGTGGCCTTGAGCAGGCCGAAGCCGGACAGCATGACGAAGGCGAGCATGAAGAATGAGCCGGTGCCAGGGCCGAAGATGCCATCATAAAAACCGATCGCAGGAACGATGGTTGCCGCGAACAGGACCGGAGTGATGCGTTGCACCCTGTCATCGTCGGAAATGTCGGGTTTGAACAGGAAGTATAGCGCAATGGCAATCATCAGGACTGGCAGGAAGGCGCGCAGCCAGTCGCTCGATACAAGCGTGGCGACATAAGCGCCGAGCGCCGAACCGAGAGCCGAAATGGCAACTGAGCGTGACTGTTTCCCAAGATTGACATGCCCCTTGGACGCATAGGCCCAAGTCGCGCTGCCGGAACCGAACAGGGATTGCAGCTTGTTGGTGCCTAGCGCCGTGACCGGCGGCAGGCCGGCAAGGAGGAGGGCAGGGACAGTGATCAGCCCGCCGCCGCCCGCTATGGAATCAACGAAGCCTGCCACGTAAGCGGTGATGGCGAGCAGGATGAGAAGCGTTTCGGAGGAGATGTCCATGACCTCGGTTGCGTAAATGGTGGATTGCCCTGTGACAAGGGTAGTGCGTCGCTTTCGGTATGGCAAAAGGCGCGTTCCTGTTTGACCTTTGGTGCGAGGCTCTTTAACGACAAGGCAACGACGGCGCCTTCATCGAAAGGCTCTGATGATCTTGCGGCGGCTGACCCATTCCGGGGGCTTGAGGCAAGGCTGTCACGCTGCCCGCACACCGGGTCTGGCGCCTGCACTTATTGAATGCGAGGCGCACCATGTTCAAGCGATACGGATTGATGATCTGTGGCCACGGCAGCCGCAACCAGAATGCGGTGCGCGAATTTGGCGTTCTCTCCGAGCGGATGAAGGAGCGCTTTCCGCACTGGATGGTGGACTATGGCTATCTGGAATTTGCCAATCCGGTGATCACGCACGGGCTTGATGCGCTGAAGGCCAAGGGTGTGAACCACATTCTGGCTGTGCCGGGCATGCTGTTTGCCGCAGGGCACGCAAAGAACGACATTCCATCCGTGCTCAACACCTGGGCGGCGCAGAACCCGGACGTGAAGCTGGATTATGGCCGTGAACTCGGCATTGACCTGAAAATGATCCGCGCCGCCGGCGACCGCATCAAGCAATCGCTTGCGAAGGCAGGATGGAAAGACGGCGAGCCGCTGCATGACACTATGCTGGTGGTGGTGGGACGCGGCTCATCTGATCCGGATGCCAACTCCAATGTCTCCAAAGTGATGCGCATGCTGTGGGAAGGGCTTGGCTTTGGCTGGGGCGAGACGGCCTATTCCGGCGTGACGTTTCCGCTGGTGGAACCGGCGCTGGAACATGTGTCCAAACTTGGCTTCAAGCGCATTGTGGTGTTCCCGTATTTCCTGTTCACGGGCGTATTGGTCAAGCGGATTTATTCGCAGACCGACGAGGTGGCGGTGCGGCATCCGGGTATTGAGTATATCAAGGCGGACTATCTCAATGACCATCCGCTGGTCATTGATGCGATTGCGGAACGGGTCAACGAAATTCTCG
>JANMQE010000286.1:0-3666 GCA_031370195.1 Phyllobacteriaceae bacterium | reverse complement strand
CTGGAAGTCGAGAATGATCAGGTCTATCTCAACCGGAATGGTCGCTGCCTGTTCCAGAAAGGCCAGCGCCTTGTCAGCCGAGGCGACGGCGGCGCAGTCGAGTTGCCAGGAGCGCAATTGTTCCAGAAGGATTGCACGGTTGACCTGATTGTCGTGAACCACCAGCACGCGCTTGCCCGGCGTTGGCAGTGCTGCGACTTGTATTGTCTCCATGCGCTTTGCCACTTCGAGTTTGAGTGAGACGGTGAATGTTGAGCCCTTGCCAAGTTCGCTGGTTACGGTGATGTCGCCGTTCATCATTGCGGCCAGAGAGGTTGCAATGGAGAGGCCAAGGCCGGTTCCCTGATGCTTGCGGGTAGAGGACCCGTCGGCTTGCGAGAATTTGCGGAATATTTTTTCGCAATCGTCCGGCCGCATGCCGATGCCTGTGTCCTTGATCTGCACGGCCAGTTCCGCCGTGTCACCCGGATTGTGGTGGCTGGTCTTGCAGGTCACTTCGACGAAGACATCGCCTTGGTCGGTGAACTTCACCGCGTTGCCGATCAGATTGGTGAGTATCTGGCGGATGCGCCCGCTGTCACCCAAGAGTGCCGCCGGAACATTCGGCGCAACGCGGACGTTCAGCGCAACGCTTTTCTGCCCGATGCGCGGGGCGATGATGGCGGCGACGTCGTCGATGGTTTCGCGCAGGTCGAACGGTGCATGGTCGAGCGTCATTTGTCCGGCCTCAATCTTGGAGAAGTCGAGAATGTCATTGATGATCGTCAACAGGCTCGTGCCCGATTTGACAATCGTGTTGGCGAAGAGCCGCTGCTTGGCGTCCAGCGATGTTCCGGCCAGGAGCTCGGCTATGCCGATCACTCCATTCATCGGTGTGCGGATTTCGTGGCTCATGTTGGCGAGAAACTCGGACTTTGCCTTGTCGGCGACCTGCGCCTTGCGTGTGGCGGTTTCGAGATCGGCGTTGAGCGCATTCAGTGCGGCCAGATGGCCTTCGCTCTTGGTGTTGAAGATGACGGTGACGGCATAGGTGCCGAGCGAGGCGGCACAGAAAATGCCGGCGTGGACATACATTTCTGTCATCGACATGGTTTGCACGATGATGTCCGGGAACACTGTGTGCTTGTAGATTGCTGCGCCCGCGTAGGCGAAGACCAGCGACAACATCACCGTTGCCCAGCCGCGTCCGATGAAGAAGCCGGCAAACATTGGCGACAGGCAAATCAGGTAGGTTCCAGCGTCGAACATGCCGTAATGCACCATGCCGCGCCAGGCCAATGTCGAATAGAACAGCAGCACCATGACAATGGCGTAGTATCGCGACAGGTCCGGCGTGCGCACCGCAAATGGCAGGAAGGCGAAAACGACGCACAGGGCGGTGGCCTGCATCAGCGTCACCGTATCCAGACCCATCGACAGGTGCACGCCTGCCACAACGCAGACGCACAGGAGCGCCATAATCGGACCGGCAAGGACGAACAGCTGGTCTTTGACTATCTGGTTGGCCGACATGAAATACCCGCGATGGTTTCCGCAAGGGTAACCTGCGGTTTCTTTAGATTGTATAAAACCGCGAATGCCGCGCGCCGGCGCTGATCTGATTTATTTCACAAAAACTGCGCTATTTTGGCTCACATTGTCCAAATGCGTCGCTTCCATTGCAATTGCCGCTTTTGCGGTGTGTGATCGTGCATCACCAAATCCGCTAGCGCCAACGGGAGATTGCCATGGATCCGCTGAAATTTTACATTGACGGCAAGTGGGTTGACCCTGCTGGCAGTGGCCGAATTGATGTCATCAACCCTGCCACGGAAGAGGTTTGCCAGACGATTGCTGCTGGCGGCGCTGAGGATGTGAACCGTGCTGTTGCTGCTGCGCGGCGGGCGTTTGCCAGTTTCTCGCAGACCACGAAGGCGGAGCGGCTTGCCCTGCTGCGGCGCATTCTCGAGATTTTCAACGAACGTCTGGACGAGATGGCGGCAGCGATTTCTGACGAGATGGGCGCACCGCTTGTCATGGCCAAGGACAGTCAGGCCTATTGCGGCACCGCGCATTTCGAGGCGGCCATTGCGGCACTCGAAGCGTTCGAGTTTGAGGAACAGCGCGGCAAGACGCGGATTGTGCGCGAGGGCATTGGCGTTTGCGGTCTCATCACGCCGTGGAACTGGCCGATGAACCAGATTGTCACCAAAGTTGCGCCCGCGCTGGCCGCAGGCTGCACAGTTGTTCTCAAGCCATCGGAGCTCGCGCCGACCAACGCGCTGATTTTCGCGCAAATCCTGCATGACGCGGGCGTTCCGGCTGGTGTGTTCAATCTTGTCAACGGTGACGGGCCGTCTGTGGGGCAGGTGCTTGCCGCACATCCGGATGTTGACATGATGTCGTTCACCGGCTCGACCCGCGCGGGTATCATTGTCGCCAAAACGGCGGCGGATACGGTGAAGCGTGTCAGCCAAGAGCTTGGCGGCAAGTCGGCGAACATCATTCTGGATGATGCAGATTTGAAGAAGGCCGTGTCAAAGGGCGTGCGTGCGTGCATGTCCAACACCGGTCAAAGCTGCAACGCGCCGACGCGGATGCTGGTGCCGTCGGATCGACATGATGAGGCGCTGGAATATGCCGCGGCGACCGCGGCCAAGATTGTCACAGGCGATCCGCGTGATGAGAAGACCGAGCTTGGGCCGGTGGTTTCGGAGGCGCAGTTCAACAAGATTCAGGGGTTGATCGAAAAGGCCATTGCAGAGGGCAACACGGTTGTGGCCGGAGGGCTCGGGCGGCCGGGCGGACTTAACCACGGGTACTATGTGAAGCCGACGATCTTCGGCCATGTCGAGCGGCACCACACGATTGCTGTGGAAGAAGTGTTCGGGCCGGTGCTGGCGATCATGCCGTACAAGGACGAGGCCGACGCCATCGAAATCGCCAATGACACGGTTTATGGGCTTGCAGGCTACATCCAGTCCGGAAATCTCGAGCGTGCCCGCAAGGTTGCCCGCCAGATCCGCGCGGGCCAGGTTAACATCAATCATCCGGACTGGGACACATTCCAGCCGTTCGGCGGCTACAAGCAATCCGGCAACGGGCGCGAATATGCCGACTGGGGCATCCATGATTTTCTGGAAGTGAAGGGGATCGGCGGATACGACGCGTGAGTGCCCCAACGAAATTTCATCGAACAGTGGTTTGCTTAATGCTCACTGATAAGGGAACCATTCGGCCTTAGGTTGCGTTATCATAGGCAACCTAAAAAGGCGAAAAATCATGGGCTATATCGATGGATTTGTTATTTCTGTGCCAGTTGCCTAGAAGGACGACTATCGGGCCATAGCTGCAGACGTGTCATCTATTTTCAAGGAATATGGTGCAACTCGAATTGTGGATTGTTGGGGAGACGATGTGCCTGATGGCAAAGTCACTGACTTCAAGCGCGCCGTACAAGCCGAGGCCGGGGAAGTTGTCGTTCTCTCGTGGATCGAGTGGCCCTCCAAAGCGGTGCGTGACGCGGGCAACGAAAAGGCAATGAAAGACCCGCGCATGACCATGCAGGACATGCCATTCGACGGGAAACGCATGATTTACGGTGGGTTTGAGATTTTGAGTGAGTTGAAATAACAGCCCCCGCTGGACGCACCCAGCGATCAACTCGGAATCCCCGTGGCTTTCGAC
>JANMQE010000162.1:0-2831 GCA_031370195.1 Phyllobacteriaceae bacterium | reverse complement strand
CTTCATGTGATAGGCAATGGAACGGACCTCGCGTTCGGCTGTCTCTGCCTTCTACAGTTGCGACAGGATCGGGATGGCGGCCAGACGGCGCGCATCAAAAGCGCCTGTGCAGGATGCGTGTGGGTAGTCGGGACGCGCCGCGCATCAAGCCGCGGAATTCCATCTTGCAAGGGAAAACAGCGCTCCATCCGCTAAATCTATATGCTGAACCATGAATTCATGGTGGAAGTCCGGCAAGACCCAACGCGTCATAAGATGTTTCTGGAGATTTTTTTGATTGAAAGCCTTCCAATCGAAGAAAGCATTGCGTAGCTGGCGACAATCATATCCCGCTGCGCGCCCAATAGTAAAATTTGACTGGTTATCAACTGATCATTGGCGTTGAGCACATCAAGCGTTGTGCGCTGTCCAACGCTTCGTTGTTCCAAAACGCCGTCGAGGGCAATTCCGCCTGAAGCCACCCGTGCCTCAAAACCGGCAACATTGGCCTTCGCGGCCTTCAACTGCGCCCATGCTGTCGCAACAGCAGCGCGGACTCTTGCGCGGGAACTTTCAACTTCAATGCGTCTTTGATCCCGGACATCTTGCGCTTGCCTGACACGAGAACTTGCCCCGCCTCCCTGGAACAGAGGAACCGTAAGCTTTATGCCGACCGCAGCTTTCAATTGGCCCTGATTGCCTGTGACAGTCCCGTTTGCAGAAGATACGGAGTCTGGCGCGAATGTATCGTTAAGCGAGGCGGTCAAGTTTATTGAAGGAAGCAATGCGCCTTGCGCCGCTCCGACATTCGAGGCAGCCGCGTCTGCGGTGAACCGGGTTGCGTGGATTACCGGATGTTCGCTTTGCGCAACGCTCTGGGCCTCCTTGATTGTCGCCGGCAGCAATGATTTCGGCAAGCTTGCAGGCATCAATCGGGTTGGCGCGGCTCCTACCATTTTCTGGAACATTGCCTCGCTTGTCTCCAGCTCCGCAACTGCGGAACTCAGCAACGCCTCGGCGAGCGCGCGCTGTGATCTGGCTTGGGCAACGTCTGTGAGCGTTCCTTCTCCAATTTCCCGCAATCCGTTTGCGACTCTCACCTGTTCGTCAAGAAAGCCCATGTTCTTGCGGCGAAGCGCGACGATTTCCCGGTTGCGCAACACATCCATGTAAACGGTAGCCGTACTATAAAGGACATTCTGTTCCAGATTCAAAAGCTCTTCGCGTGCCGCTGAGACTTGCGCTCTTGCCCCTGCCACTTTGTGTCCGGTTTGAAATCCATCAAACAGTTTTTGGTTGAGCTCCAGGCCTAAATCATACCGATCAGCCTGACGGAAGCGGCCGCTGCCGCCAATCCCGGAAAATGCGCTCTCGGCGTTAAAGGTCGCAAACACCGAAGGAAGGCCGGACGCCCTGGCCTGGGACACTGTCTCGCCAATTCCGCGCAATCCTGCGCGAGCGGCATTTATTTCAGGATTGTTGCGGAAAGCCAATTGCAGCGCTTGCCGGAGTGAAATGGATTTTGCAGAATCACGTGGCGGCTGGGATCCCGAAATTATCGCCTGGAAAGCAGCCTTCCCGGTCAGTTCTTTCGAGGCGGGCTTGTTTGAGAGGCCATCGTTGTTGAACGAAGGGCTTGCCGTTTCTTCCTCAGATGCAACTGCTTTCGCCCGAGCTGGAGCCAAAATCCTGTCAAGTTGCCCGGGCTCCGTTTCCAGACCCGCGCGAAGTCCAACCGCCGCGCTTGATTCCAAACCTTTTCGGTGCCCAAAGCCCAAATCCGTTCTGCTTTTCGAAACCGCGCCCGTTGCCGCAAGGTCCAAAGCGCTGTCGAGTGACGGCTTGTTCTTGACGGAAGCAGTTTCCGGCACTCGAAATGAATCTGCTGCATCGTCGCCGGCAATGGTTTCCAGACGCAGCATATTTTCGGGAAGCGCGGAATATTTGCGCGCGGTTGCCGCCAATAGTCCGCCTGGCGCGGTCGGCTCAGGCGCGATGTCATCCGCGGCCGCAGCAAAACTGCAGAGGCATGCCATGCCGACTATCCAAGCCAACCGCAGAAACGACGACATACTCAACTCCTGCGGAAGCCGGGAGGCCGCACGGCAATATGGTGTATAAAGTATATCGGCGAATGGTTACCCTGAAATTAAGGGATGATTTCCGGACAGTCTCTCCATCGCCTGTCGGAGCGGAACGCGGCAATTCAGCCCGCACTTTCCTTGACATGGGCCTTGCCGAAGCGGCTTGTTCCCGCACGGGTTTCCATCAAAAATAGTGTTTTAACGACACGAATAAATATTTATCGATATTTTAATAATAGTTTAGATGTTTTCAAATTTTGAATGAAATCAATGTATATATTTAAAATTTTTCCTAAGATTAATGCTTAACAATGTTTTAACTAGACGAATATATATTGAGGTAGATACCTTTTTCAAACCGGACGGGACGAGCTCGTGCGGCAATGGGAAAAGGAAATCAGAAATGCGTGACCTCAAGGTAAATGAACTTTCGCATGTTTACGGCGCTGGCGGAAAAGGCAAAGGTTGCTATTCGAGCTGCGGCAATGGCTCAAACCGCCACGGAAGTGGTTCCAAGAAGCATGGCAGCGGTTCCAAGAAGCATGGCAGCGGTTCCAAGCGCCATCGCAACGGCTCCAAGAAGGGCAGCCGTTGCTGGTAAAATATTTCGCGCGGGTTTCGCGCGGTTTAAATCCAATTTGATTGCATCCTGGCGAACTTTGTCAGGATGCAACCACATTAGTTCGGCGCTTGCGACGGGAGCCATCGGATGGAAATGCTGACAAAAGACCTCCCTTCAGCGGATACCGCCAGAATCAGCGAGACGCT
>JANMQE010000112.1:0-4150 GCA_031370195.1 Phyllobacteriaceae bacterium | reverse complement strand
GACCTGCCCAAGCAGCAGTGCCCCGACGAGCCCCCCGAGGTAGTAGCTTGAAAGGTATAGGCCGTTGGCTTGGGCGCGGTCGCGGCTCACGTTGGCAGAAACGAAGCCGGTCGCCGCCGCCTGCGCCGCAAATGTGGACATGCCAAGCAGCGCCAGCCCGGTCAGCACCAGCCATATCTGCGATGAAAGCGTGAGCATCAGGCTCGCAAGGGCTGCAGACAATGAAAGTGTCAGGGCATTTTTCGGCCCAAAGCGGCGGACGAGATTTCCCGCCATGGGCGTCGTGACAATGGCGGGCGCAAAAACAAAATAAACGAGGCCCAACGCCATGGGCGAAAGGCCAAGCTGATTGACAAGATAGAGATTCACATAGGTGAACACGCCGACAAAGATGAACAGGATCAGGAAACCGATGCCAAAAACCGAACGCAAAGCCGGGTTGGCAAAGTGACGCTTCCATGCGTCCAAGGCCCTGCCGGCTCTCATTGGCGGCACGTCATCACGCGAGCCGATCATCACAAGCGCAAACGCAGCGCCCGCCAGATTCATCACGGCAAAAAACAGGAATGAGCCCGAAAGAGACGTCACGTCTGACAGGGTTACGGCGGCAACGCGACCAAACAGGTTAGACGCGACATTTCCGGTGATATAGGCCGCAAGCGCCCCGCCCCTCGCAGTAATGTCGCACCGTTCGGACAAATATGTCGCCGTCAGGGTAAAGGCGGCAGCCATCAGTGCGCCTTGGGTGACGCGCAAAGCCATGAAGACCCAAATGTTGTCGGTGATGGACAAGAGTGCCGTGGGAATGGACAACAACGCAAGGCAAACCCAGATGCCGCGCTTGCGGTCAATGCGGTCAGCGAACCATGCCACGGTCAGGCCGGAAACGGCCATGCCAAGCGTTGCAGCATTGACTGCAAAGCCCGCAGTGCCGGGATCAGACTTGAAGGCAACAATGATTTGCGGCAGCAATGCCTGCGCGCCGAAGAGGTCAATCAACGTCAGGAAGCTGACAATCGAGATGATGACAGAGCGCCGCACCACATCGTGCGGACGATCTCCACTCAGCAGGCCTTTGACAGTCAGCGCCATTGCTCAGGCCTCCATCCCGGGACTGCCCGGTCTCACTGGAACCGGCATCTCGCAGGCACCGCGCTGCGATGTGAGATCGAGAGTACACCGCGACGAGACCGTCAGACGTCTGGTTCGATCAGCCGGACTGCCGGGCAACTTCGCAGCGGCAATGCCTGCAAAGCCGTCGCCCGCGACGGTCACCCCGGGGATTTTGGTGACGCCAGCGCCCATCATGCGGCAGTCCAGCCGCCATCGACGGGCAATGACACGCCGGTGATGTTCTCGGCGGCATCGGAGCAAAGAAACAATGCGACGCCGGCCAGTTGTTCAACCGTGACGAATTTCTTTGTCCATTGTGCGGCCAGAAGCACGTCGCGCTTGACGGCCTCTTCAGAAATGCCGCGCGCTGCCGCTGTTTCCGGGATTTGTTTTTCAACAAGTGGCGTCAATACGTAGCCCGGACAAATCGCATTGACCGTCACGCCATCCTGCGCCGCTTCCAGCGCCACGGTTTTGGTGAACCCGGTGATGCCGTGCTTGGCCGTGACATAGGCAGACTTGAAGGGTGAAGCGACCAGACCGTGGGCCGACGAGATGTTGATGATCCGGCCCCATCCGCGCTGTTTCATGCCCGGCAGCACGGCACGTGTCGTGTGAAACGCCGAATTCATGTTGATGGCAACGATCAGATCCCAACGCTCCGGAGGAAAGCTCTCAACCGGCGCAACGGTTTGAATGCCCGCATTGTTGACGACCACATCGACTGCACCAAAGCGCGCCTCGGCATTGGCAATCATCGCCACAATCTGCTGCGGGTTGGACATGTCGGCACCGTCGTAAGCGACGGCCCCCGAGCCGAGCTTTTCCAGCGCCGCAACTTCGCGAGAGATGTCGTCGGCATCGCCAAACCCGTTGATCACCACGTTCGCGTTGACGGCGGCAAACCCGCGCGCAATGCCAAGTCCGATTCCGGATGTCGAACCGGTGACGACGACGGTTTTTCCGGACATGTCCATTTTGCTCTCCTTGACGAATTGAGTTTGCCGGCCTGCCTCAGTTGACGGTGAGCGGCTCCACCATCTCACCGTTGCGCACTTCGTGCAGGATCACGCCATCGTTGGCATCGTCGCTTGTGCGCCATGGCGATTTTTCCAGCATGACGTGCGTGTCGCGGCGACCAGCCTCGCGACGCTGCCGGATGCCTTCGCGGCTGAAATCAATGTCCTTGAGGTGATCTTCGCCGGGCAACATCGGTGCCAGAAGCCTCGCCACATGCATGGTTGTCGTGCAGCCATGGCCGAGCATTTCGGCGACCGCTTCACCTTTGGCCGTGCCTTCCGGCAACAGCTTGCCAAGTTCAGATACGATGTGGCGTAGTTTGTGCAGCTGGCGCTGGCGCTGGATGTGCGACACGGCGCGGCTGCAATACTGGATGTCCTTCTGGCGGTTCATCACCTGCCAGATGGTTTCAGGCTCGGTGCCTTCCGGGTTCCACATGTGAACGGCGAACACCAGCGAGTTGCGCCGTGGTATGTCGTCGAACACGACCTCCACAGGTGTGTTGGACAAAATGCCGCCATCCCAATAAAGTTCGCCGGCAATGCGCACCGCAGGGAACGACGGTGGAAGCGCACCTGAGGCTATGACGTGGTCCAGTTGCAACGGCATGGACCGGCTGTCGAAATATTTCATTTCGGCAGTGCGCACAGACGAGGCCCCGACAGTCAGTCTGGTCTTGGATTTTCCCAGATAGTCAAAGTCGATCAGCTCGGACAGCGTTTGACGAAGTGGCTCGACTGAATAATAGCTCGCTCCCTCTGCGCCGAGAATCGTGTGCGGACTGATGAAGGCGGTAGGACGCGGACGGAAAAAGCCGGGCAGACCCATGCTTACCGTTTGCAGATTGCGCGTCATGGCCGCAAACCAGTTTTCGGCCATTCCCGCGTACTGCTTTTGCTCCACGCGCTTCCAGAACTCAACGAGGCGGGGAAGCCGGTCCGCAGGTGGATTTCCGGCGATGATCGCGGCATTGATGGCACCGATAGACGTGCCGATCACCCATTCAGGTTCAATGCCGGATTCGGACAGCGCTTCAAACACGCCGACTTGATAGGCGCCCAGTGCGCCACCCCCCTGCAAGACCAAAGCGACTTGACCCAGCTTTTTAACGTCTTTCAGAAGGTTGCTCATTCCGGCTCTTTCCTGCCACGCTTGTGGCCACGCGCAGCAGCGCACTGCCCTGCGACACCTTGAATTAAGTGACAATCGGCAAGTCTGACACTGATGCGATTGCATCAGCGCCTCAGTCTTACTCCGTACAGTCAGAGATAACTTTGCAATCGGCGATTGACGAAACGATGGACGCCACGACCTCTGTGGCCTTGGCAAATTCAGCCTTGCGATCTGAGATGCCATAGCGCGTCGCCACCCAATCCCAGTCCTGGTAAATCGCCCAGACGGTTCCGCTGTCGTCCTGCTGAACCAGCATGCGCACCGGCCAGTCCATGCCGCTTTCCCGGTTCGAAGTCAGAAACAGCACACCGAGCGGCGGATTGCCGAAAATCAGGAGCTGCGAAGGTTTGAGTTCGATGTTTGCGCCCTTGGCCAGCTTCGCCTGGTCAATTGTTGTGAAGAACATGATGCCCTTGGCTTCGATGTCAGCGCGGATGCGGCTCGCTGTCTCATCCACGGAGTAAGCGCTGCGGGTGCGGTGCAACCCGTCGCCGAGAAGTTGGATGTCGGCAGAGCCAGCCTGCACGGGGACTGCCATTCCAGCCACTGCGAAAGAAGTCATGAGAGCAAGCAGGAGAGTGCGGGCAATCGTCATGCCACTGGCGATCGCAGGCCCGGAAACCGCTGCCGCGCTTGCGCCGAAACCCCGGCGAACAAATGTGCGAAAATTGAGCATGAGTGTCACATCCATATTGCTTTGAATCGACGAATCCAGACTTCGGCGCCAACGGTAGTCAAGGTGCCGAAGCAGGTTCAGATGACGGACCTGGTGTTCAGGCCCTTGGCTGTTACATCGCGTCTTTCGCTGCCATTGCCGGCGGCAAAAGATCACCCGAGAGGATGA
>JANMQE010000051.1:0-4741 GCA_031370195.1 Phyllobacteriaceae bacterium | reverse complement strand
GCTGGTATTCAAGATGTTCACGGAAGCCAGGCACATCGACGCCTGGTGGGGCCCGGAAGGATTCCGCAACGAAACCCACGAGATGGGCTTCTTTGTCGGCGGCCTGTGGCGCTACACGATGCACGGACCAGACGGCAAGCCCTGGCCGAACTGGATAAAATACAAGGTCATCACCCCGCCGGAACTGATCGTTTATGACCACGGCGGCGAGATGAGCGATCCGGCGCATTTTGAAGGTTCGACCGCGTTCGAAGCGCAAGGCGACAAGACGCTTGTGACCTTGCGCCTTCTCTTCCCGACCACCGAAGCCCGGGACGCCACGATCAAGTTCGGTGCGGTCCAGGGCGGCGAACAGACGTTGGCTCGTCTTGCCGGCCACGCAGAGGCAGAACTTGCCAAGGGACCGGCCAAGCTGGAAGACAAGCCTTTCATCATCTCGCGCACCTATAACGCGCCGCGGCAGCTGGTGTTCGATTGCTTCACCAAGGCTGAGCATATGCAAAAATGGTGGGGACCAAAGGGCGTCAAGATCGTCAAATCATCGATGGACCTGCGCGTTGGCGGCGCCTACCATTATGGCATGCAGGCGGGCGACGCGCCGGTCATGTGGGGCAAGCAGGTGTACCGCGAAATCACCCCGCCCTCGTGCATCGTGCTGGTCAACTCCTTCTCTGACGAGAACGGTGGCCTCACCCGCCACCCCGGCGCACCATCCTGGCCAATTGAAATGCTCTCGACCTTCACCTTCGAAGAGGTGGCAGGAAAGACCAAGCTCACGATTCGCTGGGAAACCATCGACACTGCCACAGATGCCGAACGGGCCACCTTCCTCGGCGGGTTTGACTCCATGACCATGGGCTGGACCGGCACGCTCGACCAGCTTGGCGATTATCTCAAAGCGGCGTAAGCTTGCTTTTGTGCAATGACGCGCCGCTCTTTGCTGGCGGCGCCCAAAATCCTGGAGGCACAAATGCTCTGGCTCATTCTCAAGACCATCCTGACTGCCATCGTGCTTGTCTTGGTTTACGCCTGGTTCAAGCCCAAGACGTTCCGCGTTGAACGCTCGACCATGATCAACGCGCCGTCTGAACAGGTCTACAAGCACGTTGCCGACTTCCACAAATGGCTGGCTTGGTCGCCGTGGGAAGGGCTCGATCCCGAGCTGAAACGCACATACTCCGGACCTGTCGAAGGTGTCGGCGCGGAATACTCCTGGGACGGCAACAAAAAAGTCGGAGCCGGACGCATGGAGTTGACCAAAGCTGATCCGAAAACCGGCCTCAGTCTGACGCTTGATTTCTTCCGTCCGTTCAAGGCGAGCAACATCACCGACATCGTCTTCACGCCCGAAGGCAACGGCACGCGGGTGAACTGGGCCATGCACGGCCCGCACCCGTTTGTCATGCGGCTGATGTCAACGTTTGTCAGCATGGACAAAATGGTCGGCAAGGATTTTGAAAAGGGCCTTGCAAAGCTGAAGGTCGTATCTGAAAGCTGAGCCCCACCCTCCGGAGCAAGACATGACTGAGATGACGGAAACCGCGCCGCTGGCCGGGCGGCGCGAATGGGTGGGTTTGGCTGTGCTGTCGATCGCCTGCCTCCTTTACTCCATGGACCTTTCAGTGCTTTTCCTCGCCATTCCGGCAATCGTCGCAGACCTGAAGCCGTCCGCTGCCGAAGTGCTTTGGATCAACGATATTTACGGCTTCATGGTTGCCGGGTTTCTCGTCACCATGGGCACGCTTGGCGACCGGATTGGTCGGCGCAAGATCTTGCTCATCGGCGCTGCCGCCTTTGGCGCTTCATCAATGCTGGTCGCCTTTTCGACCAGCGCGCAAATGATGATTATCGCCCGCGCGCTCCAAGGCATTGCAGGTGCAACCATTGCGCCCTCCACACTGTCGCTGATCGTCAACATGTTCCGCAACGAAAATGAGCGAAACCGCGCCATTGGCATCTGGGGTACGGCCTTCTCTGTCGGCGGGCTGATCGGCCCGGTGATCGGCGGCGTCCTGCTCGAATATTTCCATTGGGGCTCGGTGTTCCTGATCAACGTGCCGATCATGCTGGGGTTGCTCGCCGTCGCTCCCTTTTTGCTGCCCGAATACAAGACCGGCGAGGGCGGTCGTCTTGATCTGGCAAGCGTTGCCCTCTCGCTCGCGACCGTGCTGCCGGTCATCTACGGCCTCAAGGAAATGGCCGCCTATGGCTTGAGCCTCGAACCGCTTGTCGCCATCGCGCTTGGCATCGCTTTCGGTACCCTGTTCATCCGCCGCCAGAAGGCGCTTGCCGACCCGATGATTGATCTGGCGCTGTTCAAGGTGCCGGCCTTCAATGCCTCGCTGATGGTCAACCTGGCGGGCGTGTTTTTCGTCTTCGGCATCTGGTTTTTCCAGAACCAATATCTGCAATTGGTGCTGGGCCTCTCGCCGCTCCACGCAGGTCTTTGGTCGCTGATCCCTTCGTTGGTGTTCACTTACATGTCGCTGAATGCGTGGAAGGTGACAGAGCGTTTCAGCGCGGCGCGCTCGGTGGTTTGGGGCCTCGTCATCTTCGCCGCTGGAGCCGCGTCCATGGGCCTGTCGTCGTGGACGCAAAGTCTTTACGGCATCCTCGGCTCGTCGATGATCATCGGCCTCGGCTTCGTGCCGGTGATCCTGACCACGACTGCCCTGATCGTCGGTGCCGCCCCGCCGGAGCGAGCGGGTGCGGCAAGCGCCTTGTCTGAAACCAGCGCGGAATTTGGCGGCGCGCTTGGAGTGGCGCTCTTGGGCAGCCTCGGAACCCTCATTTACCGCGCCATGATGTCCGGAATCACGCTTCCCGAAAGCGCCGCGCAAGCCGGAAAATCCACCCTCGGCGGCGCTGTCGAGGAGGCGAAGAAGCTTGGAGCGGGCACGGACATGGCCTGGCTAGAAACCGCCCGCGACGCCTTCGCCACGGGATTTGCGGTAACGTGCATTGTGGCAGCCGCGGCGCTGCTGTTGCTGGCCTGGGTCGCCGCGCGGGTTTATGCGGTGAGCGATGTGAAGGTGGCGGCGCATTAGCTCCTTCCCTTCTCCCCGCCTCTTGCGGGGAGAAGGTGGCGCGAAGTGGACTTGCATCGAAAAAGTGGAGAGGCTTTTGTAGCCTTGGAGGCGATTTTGATGAAACAGAAGCGATTTACACAAGAGTTCAAGGAGGAGACGGTTCGGCTGGTTTTGACGAGCGGGCGTCGTCAGGCGGAAATTGCGCGGGACTTGGGGGTTGGGCAATCAACGCTGGACCGGTGGTTGTCTGTGGCGCGGTCTTCGAGGCCGGCTCCGGCTGCGGGGGTTGAGACGGCGCAGGAGGAATTGAAGCGGCTTCGGCGCGAGAATGCGGTGCTGCGCGAGGAGCGTGATATTTTAAAAAAAGCCACGGCTTTCTTTGCACGGGAGACAAGGGGATGATCTATTCATTCATTGACGCGAAGAAAGTCGAGCATCCCGCATCGCGCATATGCCAGGTTCTGGCGGTGAGCCAGAGCGGCTATCACGCATGGAAGGGCCGCACTGCCAGCCCGCGCCGCCGCCAGGATGTGATGCTGTCGGTGCATCTGCGTGCGGCCTTCCAGCACTCGCATGAGACCTATGGCAGCCCGCGTCTGGCGCATGAGCTGCGTGGACAGGGATTTGCCGTCGGGCGTCGGCGCATTGCGCGTTTGATGCGCGAAAGCGGCCTTTGTGCCTGGCAAAAGTGCCGGTTTGTGCGCACAACCGACAGCGGCCACGCCTTGTCCATAGCCCCCAATCTGATGGGCCAGTGCTTTGACGCCAGCGGGCCGGACGAGAAATGGGCGAGCGACATCACCTATGTCTGGACGTGCGAAGGCTGGCTGTATCTGGCGGTCGTGATCGACCTTTATGCACGGCGCGTCATCGGATGGGAGGCGTCCTCGCGCATTGATGCGGCGCTGCCCCTGTCAGCCCTCGAAAAGGCCCTCGCAGTGCGCAAGGCCAAGCCCGGCCTCATCCACCATTCAGACCGCGGCAGCCAATATTGCTCCGCCCTTTACCGGGCCAAACTTGAAGACAATGGCATCGCTGCCTCGATGTCCGGCAAGGGCAACTGTTACGACAACGCCATGGTCGAGAGCTTCTTCAAGACCTTGAAAACAGAGATGATCTGGCGGACGAGATTCACCACCAGAACCGAAGCTGTCAACGCCATTGCGCGCTACATCGACGGCTTCTACAACCCATCCCGGCGCCACTCGGCGCTCGGATACATCAGCCCCGCCCAGTTCGAAAGACTGGTCGGATAAATGAAAATCCCTCTCCACTTTATCGGAGCAAGTCCACCTTCTCCCCGCAAGAGGCAGGGAGAAGGGGACACCTGCCAAGTGATCGGACCTCACCATGTCTGAAATCATCACCACCCGCCGCGAAAGCGGCATCCTTGAAGTCACTCTTGACCGGCCAAAAGCGAATGCCATTGACCTGAAAACGTCACGCCTCATGGGCGAGACGTTCAAGGCGTTCCGTGATGACCCGGAACTGCGTGTGGCCATTGTGCAGACGGCAGGCGACAAGTTTTTCTGCGCGGGATGGGACTTGAAGGCTGCGGCTTCCGGCGATGCGGTGGATGGCGATTATGGTGTTGGCGGCTTTGCGGGCTTGCAGGAATTGCGCGACATGAACAAGCCAGTGATCTGCGCGGTCAATGGCATGGCGGTGGGTGGCGGGTTTGAGCTGGCGTTGTCCTGCGACATGATTTTGGC
>JANMQE010000040.1:0-5129 GCA_031370195.1 Phyllobacteriaceae bacterium | reverse complement strand
AAGCGCGACTTTGACATTGCCTACGCTGCCGGTGTTGACGCCATCCTAACCCCGGCAACGCCGTCTGCCGCCTTCAAGATCGGCGATGAAAATCTCAATGCCGACCCGGTGCACATGTATCTGAATGATATTTTCACCGTGACTGTAAACATGGCCGGCCTGCCGGGCATTGCCGTTCCCGCCGGTCTGTCGTCAACCGGACTGCCGCTCGGCCTCCAGCTGATCGGGCGGCCGTTTGATGAGGAAACGCTGTTCAGGACGGCGGCTGTGATCGAGAAGGCGGCCGGAAAATTCTCCCCGGCCAAGTGGTGGTGAGGGCGCAAAGCGCCCTCATATCAAGCGTTTACTCGCGCCCCATGAAGTTTGACTTGCCAAGCGGCACGCCGTTCTTGCGGGCAACGGCATAGGCCATGGACGTGTGGAAATAGAGGTTTGGCAGCCCGTAGTTGACGACATAGGTTTGCGCCGGAAATGTCATCTCCGTGTTCGGCAATTTGATTGTAACAGGATGTTCATCCCGCCCGTCAATGTCTGATGCGTTGAATGACTTCACGAAGTCCATGGTTTTGGCAATGCGGGTGTGAAGCTCGGAAACTGTCGTTTCAGTGTCGTCAAACTTCGGATTGTCTTTGCCCGAAATGCGCGCGACGAGGCCTTTTGCATGATCGCAGGCGATTTGCACCTGCCGTACCATCGGGTGCATGTCTTCAATCAGCCGGTCACCAAGAATGGTTTCGGCCTCTATCCCTTTGGTTTTGGCAAATTCTTCAGTCTTTTTCAGTGTGACTGAAAGGCTGTTCAGCATCTGGAGAATGGCGGGCACGCTGGCCCCGTACAGTGAAATTGGCATTTGATGACCCTTTTGTCTCTCGCACAGACAATGGAACGAGAAATGCAGAAGTCGGCGATGTCGCGCGCATTTTCAAGGGGGCTTGTCGAACGGGATCAGCTGCCAAACGTGGCTGCATCAGTCACTCGCTCTCCAGCGCCCGTTATGTCATCATCAGCCGTGGCGATGGAGGTCAATATGTATCTACGCATTGCATTGACGGCAGTGTTGCTGTCCACTGCATCGGCCGGTGCTGATTTCGTTTATCGAACTACCGACGGCCCTTGGACCGTTGGCGGCGGAAAAACAAGGTGCGAAGCGATGAACCGGCCGCCTGAGGAGGCGAACTTTGCACCGATCAACGTCATGTTCATCAGCGAGGATGAAAAGCGGGTTCCCAAGGTGACCATTGTCTTTTGGCCAGGCGCATTGTCGGACAAAGTGGACAAACTCCAGTTCAAGATTTTCCAAGGCGGCGAACCCAAAGTGTTCGAGGTTGCTGCTGAGGCAGGCGATCCCAAATGGTACAATGTGTCGACCACCGAACCTCTGCCAATGGAACTTCTTCGCCTGATCGAGGGGGGTGGGCGGATTATAAACATGGAGGTCGGGGTTTCCGGCAGCGACGCCAAAACCGTGTTCAGCATGAATGCCATTGATCGCGCCGTTTCCAGTCTCCACACATGCGTCAGCGCAATGGAGAGCTCACGCAAGCCGTAACCGGCATCAGATCACCGGCACAAACTGTTCAATGAGATCGCTCAGTTCCGGCTCATCCACGTTGGCTGCCGCTTCGTCCAATGTCATCCATTGACGCGTGCGTTCGCTCTTTTCCGGCCATTTGGACAGGACTTTCTCGACCTGCATCGAATACACCATGACCCTGCACAGCAGGGCGAAGCCTGGTCCGAATATCTTGTGATACTCATATGTCCCGATTGGCAGCGAAGACGTCTTGCCGCCGACGCCGGCCTCTTCAAAGGCTTCACGCGCAGCCGCCCTCGAATTGCTGAGTCTTTTCATCGGCCACCCCTTGGGAATGACAAACCGGCCCGTGTCCCGGCTTGTAACCAGCAGCACTTTCAGGACGCCCTGATCGAACCGCCACGCCAAGGCGCCAACCTGTTTGCGCGGCTGGTTTGCAGCTTGGCTGCCGGTGCTTGGCTGTGGCTCCATCAACATGGCTTCATCGCTTGAATCGGTTGCGGATTATCCACACAAATTCATTATCCGGCAAACTAGTTTATCACCCGTTTACCGTTGAGCCTGTCGTGATTCCATTGCGAATTTGTGACGACTTTCACACATCTGCGTTTAGCCTTTGTGGCCGTCCGCGATCGGGGCCTGATAGGTGAAGCCCAAGTCCCAGGGGAAATAGATCCAAGTGTCCTGACTGACTTCCGTCACGAATGTATCGACGAGCGGCCGACCCTTCGGCTTGGCATAGACGGTCGCAAAATGCGCGTTCGGCATCATGGCGCGGACAATAGCCGCCGTTTTGCCGGTGTCCGTCAAATCGTCGATAATCAGGACGCCTTCGCCATCATTTTCCAAAAGCTCCGGCGTGATTTCCTTCAAAACCTTGAGTTCGCCCTGTTCGGAGTATTCATGATACGAGGCAATGCAGACGGTTTCGATCATGCGGATGCCAAGTTCGCGGCAGACGATGGCGGCAGGAACCAGCCCGCCGCGCGTGATCACCACCATGGCCCGCCAATTCTTGTTCTGCGCGGCGAGCCGCCATGCAAGCGCGCGTGCATCGCGGTGAAACTGATCCCACGACACGGGGAAGGCTTTTTCGGGAAGGGACATGAGCAAGCTCCGGGCCGCGCGATTGGATGCGTTTCGCTTTAGCGCGATTTTTGTGAATGTGGAAACCGGTTTTGCGTGTGGCGGCGCGCTATCCCACGGCTTTTGGCGGTCTGGCACGCAGGCGTCTATCCCGCCGGAGCCTGCACCTTGTTTGCTGTGCTTTCGAGCCGTGCCAGAAGCCCGCGAACATCGCCCGCTGCCGCTTCAAGCGCCGCTTCATCGCGTGCCCGCACGATCAATTCAACCGCGTAGCCGCCATCAATCATCTTCGGATAAGAACCAATCACCGTGTCCGGATGCGCCTTCTGGATGTTGCGCAGCGCCGTGCCGATCACGCCTTCGCCATAGGGGCATGCAATCGAGACTGACTTCAGCGCAATCCCCGCTTTCAGCGTCGGCAGCACAGAATCAACCATTGCCTCGAACACCGACGGCACGCCGGCCATCACATGAACATTGCCAATGACAAACCCCGGCGCAATCGACACCTTGTTTTCAATAAGCGTCGCTCCGCGCGGCATCCGCGCCATGCGCTGGCGGGCCTCGTTGAAATCCACCCCGCGCGAGGCATAGGAATCTCCCAGCAATTTCATCGCCGTGGCATCATGCTCGCACGGCACGCCAAACGCCTTCGACACCGCGTCGGCTGTAATGTCGTCATGGGTCGGGCCGATTCCACCTGACGTGAAGACATACGTGTAACGATGGCGCAATGCATCCAGCGCAGCGACGATGTCATGCTCCTCGTCGGCGACAATGCGCACTTCCTTCAAATCAATGCCAACCGCAGTCAGCATCGTGGCCAGATGACCAATGTTCCGGTCCTTTGTGCGGCCGGACAGCAATTCGTCGCCGATCGCCAGAATGCCGGCTGTAATGGTGTCAGTCATGAATGATTTCCCGTGTCAGCCCGACATAGGCGCAAGCACGCCAAGCGGCAAGGCTTGCAACGGGCGCTTTCGTCCTTTAGGCACACAGCTCACGCGGACGTGGCGGAATTGGTAGACGCAAGGGACTTAAAATTCCTCGATCCTTGATCGTACGGGTTCGATTCCCGTCGTCCGCACCAGCCGGGCCCGCCTAACCAAAAGAAAGTTTCTGTATGGCACTGCCCCAAAATATCGCTCCGGCGCTGAAAGTTGCGCTGGAAGAACGCGGCTACGCGGAACTCACGCCGGTGCAGAGCGCCATGCTGGAGGAGGGCGTTGCCGATGCTGACCTTCTGGTCTCCGCACAAACCGGTTCCGGCAAGACGGTTGCCTTCGGCATGGCCATTGCCAACAGCCTGATGGGCAAGAACGAGAGGCTTGGCATGGCGGTTCAGCCGCTGGCGCTGATTGTCGCGCCGACGCGTGAGCTTGCGCTTCAAGTCAGCCGCGAACTCGCCTGGCTTTACGCCGGGGCCGGAGCCAAGATGGCAACGTGTGTCGGCGGCATGGAGATGCGCAAGGAAGTCCGCGCGTTGCAGCAGGGCGCACACATCGTCGTCGGAACACCGGGCCGCTTGCGCGATCACATCACGCGTGGCTCGCTCGACCTTGAAGGCATCAAGGCTGTCGTGCTCGACGAGGCCGACGAGATGCTTGACCTTGGCTTTCGCGAAGATCTCGAGTTCATCCTCGATGCCTCGCCGAAAGAACGCAGGACACTGATGTTTTCGGCAACTGTTCCCGCGCAAATCGGCAAGATGGCGGCCAAATACCAGCGCGACGCCATGCGCATCGCCACTGCCGGAGAGAAAAAGCAGCATGCCGACATCGAATATCGCTTGATGCCCGTCGCGCCGCATGAGCGCGAAAATGCGATCATCAACGCGCTTCTGTATTTCGATGCGCCAAGCACCATGGTGTTCTGCTCAACGCGTGACGCGGTCAAGCATTTGGCCAGCCGTCTAGGCAACCGTGGATTTGGCGTTGTGTCGCTGTCAGGCGAATTGTCTCAGGCCGAACGCACCAACGCGCTGCAATCGATGCGTGATGGCCGCGCCCGCGTCTGCGTCGCCACCGACGTCGCCGCGCGCGGCATTGATCTGCCGAATCTTGATCTTGTCATCCATGCCGACCTGCCAACCAATCCGGACACGCTGCTGCACCGCTCCGGTCGCACCGGGCGGGCAGGGCGCAAGGGAATCTGCATTCTCGTCGCCCCGATGCACCGCCGCCGCTCCGCCGAGCGCTTGCTCTCGCTGGCCAAAGTGCAGGCAACGCAAGTGCGCGCGCCAAGCCAGATGGACATTTACGAGCGCGACCGCGAGCGGCTTTTGAGCGGCATTGGAGCAGAATTGGAGCGCTCGCCGGAAGAGGCGGAGACGGTGACGGAATTGCTCAAGCGCCATACCGCTGACGCCGTTGCGCTCGCCTACATCCGTATGGTTCAGGCCTCGCGCCCAACCGCCGAAGAGCTGTCCGACACGGGCATTCCAGACGTTGCCATGCCCACGGGCGAGAAGGAAGCGGACCGGTTTGACAACGGCGTCTGGTTCCGCATT
>JANMQE010000025.1:0-2270 GCA_031370195.1 Phyllobacteriaceae bacterium | reverse complement strand
CGAGAAATGCTTGAGCGGGTCGAGGAGGGCGAAACTTGGAATGCGCGCGGCGTTACTGGCTGCGAAGGCCGGGAAGTTTGGCGGGAGTTGGTGTGAAGCTCTTGGCTTCAAGGTGAGGCCGCGCGCCGCGATGACGATCAGTCTCCGCAGTGCGGATTCTGCGGGGCGAAGAATCATCAGGATTGCCGCATAGAGGCGGTGTGGGAGGGTGAAGGCGCCTGCGTCGGCGAAGCCGACGGAGAGGGGACTGCCGCCGCGATCAATACCATGCAACATCGCAAACATCACCGCGACAATCTTGCGCAGCGCTTCGGTGTTGCGGGTGATTGCGAGCGGCCAGTCCAAGTTTTTGTCGTCTCCATTGTTGAACAAAACATGAACATACATTTTATGCAGAATCAAGTCATATTTTGCATTCTGTGGATTTTGACTCATCCTAAAGACTTGGCGCGAGACGCCCCCTCTGTCCTGTCGGACTGACCGGGGCGAGCCACGGGTCTCGCCCGCCTTCGGCCCCCCGCGAGCGGGGAGATCGCTGCGGCGCCCTTGCTGCCAACTATTTCTTGGGGAAATCCATTGAGCGGTCAGAGGGGGCGAGCGCAGCCAACGGTTCGGTAAGTGTCTTTTTCAGCACATGCGCAGTAACGCGTTTTGCCTCAAACCTCCGGTCTGGCACACTCCGCCAGCATCCAATCACGAAACGCGAGGATGCGGCGGTCTGCGGCTGTCGTTTCCGGATAGACCAGATGATAGGCATATTCCGGTGCGACCTTGATGCTGAGATCGAAGGGGCGCACCAAACGGCCTTCCGACAGATCATTGGCAACCATGGCGAAATCCGCCAGAGCGACGGCGTCGCCGGCCATGGCGGCATCCACGGCGTTGGATGAGGCTTCAAAAACGATTGTGTTGCTGTCGTCAAAATCTTCAACGCCGGCTGCTGCCATCCACATCCGCCAGTTCGGCCAGGTGACACCCTGCCGCGACCATTCGATGTGGGCGAGCGTGTGGTGCATGAGGTCGCGCGGCTGCTTGAGCGGTTTGCCGGAGGTCAGGAGGCGCGGGCTGCAGACCGGCACGATGATATTGTCGAAAAGCCTGCTGGCTGCAAGGCCCGGATATTTGCCGGAGCCGAAACGGATGGCAACATCAATGTCGTCCACGTCAAAATCGCGCACCTCGTAAGCGATGTCGAACCGCAGATCAATTTCGGGATGGGATTTGCGGAACCGCTCAACCCGCCGCATTAGCCATTTGGTGGCAAATTGCGGATCGACTGTCACTTTCAGCTGCGCTTTGCCGCGCCCCGCCTTCTGCGCCTTTGAAACTGCGCGGTGCATGACATCAAGCGCATCGGCCGCAGCGTCACACAGGAGTGTTCCGGCCTCGGTCAGGCGGATGGTGCGGCTGGTGCGCGTGAAGAGTTTCACGCCGAGCTGATCCTCAATCTCCTTGATCTGGAAACTGACCGCCGCCGGTGTCAGGCCAAGTTCATCCGCCGCGCGGGTAAAGTTGAGATGCTTTCCCGCTGCCAACAAGGTCCGAAGTGCGCGTGTGCCGGGTATCAGACGCATTTTGTCTTCAAGAAAAAATTACTGATGAGCAAAGAACTACTCGTTTCCTTGTTTTTGGTCAATGAGGCATTGTGGGGACAATTAGAAATTATCAAGCAAAACTTGATATGAAAATTGGAGTTCCATCATGTCCGTCATCGCCATCAACCGCCTCTCGCCATCAATCGTCGAACGCGCGCACGCCCTGTTGCAGCGCCTGCTTCCGGCAGAAGATACGAAAGGACGCCTCTACAAAGACCTGAAGGACCTGCCGGACCACCTGCTGCTGGATATCGGCATCGATCCCCGCCACACGCCACTGAGCCTTCACGAGGTGATCGCCCGGCCAGACCTTGCGCATGGCGGCGTGGTGACGACAGCGTTTCGGACTGTTGCGAAGTCGTGATGAACGGCAGAGTTGTCGTCGTTCACACAAGCTGAAACGGCTTGTTGCTAGCTAATATTCACGAGTCGATGGACGAAAATCTTAACGCGCTTTGACAATAAAACTTGGCACGTGGCTCCCCTCATCCGCCTGTCGGCACCTTCTCCCCGCTGGAGAAGCGGGGAGAAGACGGCTAACCGGACCCGTTGGTGGTTGGCCGTCTTCCCCCTCAATGCCTGAGGGACCATCACTCCAGCATCAGCGGCTGACCGGGGCTGAGCGTTATCACATTGGTCGATGGTGACTGGTATCTGGCGGCTTCGGCGAATTTT
>JANMQE010000024.1:0-9678 GCA_031370195.1 Phyllobacteriaceae bacterium | reverse complement strand
AATCCTCGTCAAGCGGCTTGATGCGGACAGTGATCTGGGAATCTGAGGCATTGCCTCTCGGCGCTACCGACCGTTTTCCCTTGATTTTTCACACCCGAACCTCGATATGCCGGTCAACCCTCCATAACCCATTGATTGGATAGTCCCTCGATGAGCGACAAGAACGAGATGTCTGCCGATGAATTCCTCGAAGCCGCAGGTCTTGACCCGGAAACCGGGGCGGAGCCTGTTGTCGAGCTTGAGGCATCAGAGCAGGAGAAGATCGCCAAGGCGATGGAAATGCTGATTGCCGAAAACGCCGAGCTGAAGGACCGCGTGCTGCGCGCCGCCGCCGAAATGGAGAACCTTCGCCACCGCACCGCGCGCGACGTGCGCGACGCCAAGACCTATGCGGTGACCAATTTTGCCCGCGACATGCTGGCGATCGCCGACAATCTCAACCGTGCGCACACGCTGATCCCGACCGAATCGCGCGCGGCGGCGGATCCCGGCGTGGTGGCGCTGGTTGAGGGTGTGGAGCTCACCGAACGCTCGCTGCTCACCGCACTCGAGCGTCACGGCGTCAAAAAGCTGGAGCCGGAAGGCCAGAAGTTCGACCCGCATTTCCATCAGGCGATGTTTGAAGTGCCGAACCCGGATGTGCCGAACAACACGGTGGTCAATGTCGTGCAGGACGGCTACGTCATCGCCGACCGTGTGCTGCGCCCGGCGATGGTGGGAGTTGCCAAGGGCGGGCCGAAGCTGGTTGAACCGGCCAGCGAATAATCGAAAAGGCGGGGCCTTTGCGGCGCCCGCCCTTCATGCTGAGGCCGAAGCTGCTTACTTGACCATCGTGACGGCGGTGGCTTCGAGCTTGCTGCCGGTCCCGACATAGCTGACGTCAACCTTTTCGCCGACCTTCAGGCCCGTGTCCTTGAAGCCCTTGGGCAGAGTGTAAGTCTTGCCATCTGCCAGCGTGAATGCGTTGGCCTTCAGATCGAGCGACTTGATGGCCCCGATGTCATGCGGGGATGCGGCAAAAGCGATTGACGAGGTTGCAAGGAATGCAGCGATGGCTGCGGAAGAAAGAACAGCGCGCATGGCGACTACTCCGGTTTTGGACATGTGTCCCAAGTTCGAGGCTTCATGGTGTGTCGCGTCGCGGTGACATTCATTCATCGCCGGCACAACCCAGCCTCGGATCGAAGGCATAGTCCCGCAAACGGAAGCCGGCAAATTACAAAGATTTAAAGTTTTCCAAGCGTTTTCAGCCCTGAATCCGCCGCAGAAGGTCCGGGGGCGCGCCGATTCTGGCGAAATTGCGATGGCATGGCCATTGATACGCATCAAGTCAGGCGGAACCTTTGTGCGTCAGACTCTGTTTAGAACGTTAGACACTTGCCGCGTCAGAACGGCCACCGCATTAAAGGAGCATACCTCATGCCGAACAATCACATAGAAACGCAACATGCCGTCGTCTGGATCGACCACCGCGAGGCCAAGGTATTTTTCCTGACGCGCGACAGCGCCGATGAAATCACGGTTGGAACCTCCAAACATTTCGATCAGGCGCACAAGCATGCCGGAACGGTTGACGGCAGCCGCACGCCGATTGACGAAAAATTTCTGCATTCCGTCGTCGAATCCCTGTCCGCCGCACAGGAATGGCTGATCATCGGGCCAAGTTCAGCCAAGGACGAGCTTGCCAAGCACATCAAGCTGCACGACCAGACGCTCGCCGACCGCATCATCGGCGTCGAGCCCGCGGATCATCCGACGGATGGCCAAATCGTGGCGCTGGCACGGATGTTTTTCAAGGCGGCGGATCGGATGGTTGGGTGACTAATCGCATGAGCAGAGCGGTGATAAAAAGCTCTGATTGCTCAATAGCTTCGTTTATGAAAGATTGGCTCTCTCGATTCTTTAATCATTTTTCATCATTTTGGCCATTTTTTTGTTCGGATGACCATATGTTACTCAAATGAGGCATGGCTTCCTATATGTACAAGAAGCCGTTCTTCGCGTAGGTTTTCTACCGGACAAAGGGCATTGAATTGGCAAATCCGGACCAAATACCAACTGATTTGACACTTGCTCTCGAGGCAGATTTGACGCCTGATGAGTTTGTTGCAGCGGTGCGCAATTTTTTTGGCTACATAAATGAAATCACAGCTTCTCAAAACGGTGATGGCTCAGAGGTCACTTGGGCTGTAAAAGTCAAGGAGGGTAGCAATTTAATTGGCTTGGCACCTGCCAGTTCAGTGCCGACATCACGCCTCGCAATGATATACGAAAAGGCGAGATATGCGCCTTTGGCAGTGGCGCGGGGCGATTTTGCGGGTGCAGGACTTTCCGACAAAGCTGTTGGTCATCTAAAGGCCCTGTCCGAACTAGCTGAAAAGCATGGCGATCAGCAATGCGTGAGCATTTGGATTAAGCGCGAGCCAATCAACATTGGGTCCGGAATAGCGAAGCGGATTGAATTCGAGAACGAAGGCGATTTTTTCGATTTCGGTACAATTGAAGGAAGACTCGAGACAATTTCTGACGCCACTGGTGGAATCAGAATACGTATAAGAGATTTTCTGTATCCAAAGTCAGTTAATTGCATCGTGCCCGAGACGATGGTCCAAATGGTGCTAAGTAGTTTTCGGCGGCGAGTAGAGGTTGATGGCCGTATTCGCTATAGAAAAGATGGAACACCTATTAGTATAGAAGCTGCACAAATTGAACTACTACCGGAAGATGATGAACTGCCGTCTGCCTCTGAAGTTCGTGGAATAATGGCGTTTTCATGATAGTTGAGAAGATTTATTGGGATTCTGATTGTTTTCTTGCCTATTTTCAAGCGGAGCTTGGTAAGGCTGAAAAGTCAGACGGAGTAATTGAACGCGCTGAGAGAGGTGAGCTCGTTCTAGTTACGTCTTCACTTACAATAGCAGAAGTTCTCTGGATGAGGAATGGGCCACGAATTGGTAAAGACAAAGCCGCAATCGTACAAAAATTTTTCCGGAAATCATACATTCGGGTTGTAAATGTTACTCGAAAAATCGCTGAGTCGGCGCAAACTTTAGTTTGGGATCACGATATCCGGCCAAAAGATGCCATTCACGTTGCGACTGCAATTTCGTTTGAAGTTACCGCACTTGAGACATTTGATGTAGGACTGATAAGAAAGAGCGGAAAGGTTGGGAGCCCACTTCTGTTGATAAGAGAACCTCAAGCAGCTGCTCAATCACGAATGGCCCTAGTGCCACCCGAGACCTAAGGCACCTGATTTGCCTATTTTATTCCTTCATGCCATCGGTCTAGCATGACCCTTCTCCAATTCCTCGACTTCTGCGGCGTCGCCGTCTTTGCCGCCACCGGGGCGCTTGCCGCTTCACGCAAGCAGTTGGACATTATCGGGTTCATTTTTCTCGGCATCCTGACAGGCGTTGGCGGCGGGACGGTGCGGGATTTGATCCTTGGGGCGACGCCGGTGTTTTGGGTTGGGCAGCCGGGATACCTGACCGTGGCAACGGTCACGGCGGTGCTGGTCTATTTCACGGCGCACCGGGTCTGGTCGCGTTATGTGGTGCTGTTGTGGCTGGATGCCATCGGGCTTGCGGCCTATTGCGTCATCGGCGCGGCCAAGGGTCTGGCGCTCGGCGCGCCACCATTGATCGCAGTTGTGACCGGCGTGATGACGGCGACATTCGGCGGCATTTTGCGCGATATTGTGGCGGGCGAGCCTTCTGTGCTGCTGCGGCCGGAAATTTATGTGACGGCGGCACTTACCGGTTCAGCCACTTATGTGCTGGCCATTGGCGCGGGCACACCTGCCGGGGCTGCTGCCGTCGGAGCGGCAATACTGGCGTTTCTGGTGCGCGGCGGCGCGCTGGCTTTTGGCTGGAAATTTCCGGTCTACAGGGCGCGGGCCGGACGGCAGCCGGAAGAGATTGAGCGGCTGCGGAAGAGGGATTAAGGGATAATCGCCAATCCTCGGCGCTGCCCCTCATCCGGCGCTGCGCGCCACCTTCTCCCCGCAAACAGCGGGGAGAAGTAAAGAGTGCCCCTCAAATCAACCCCAGCTGCCGCGCCGCATCTGCCAGATTTTCCTGCGGGCGCGGGCCGATTTGGCTGATGCAGATGGAGGCGGCCATGGAGCCCAGTTTGCCGCAATCGGCCAGAGATTTGCCTTGCGTCAGACCGAACAGCACGCCTGCGGCATACAGATCGCCCGCGCCCGTTGTATCGACCACCCGCTCGACAGGTACCGGCTGGATGATTGCGGTTTCAGTCCCACGGATGATGACCGAGCCCTTCTCGGAGAGGGTGACGGCCGCCAGTTCGCAATCTTCCCGCAACAGGGCGAGCGCCGTGTCGAAATCGGACGTTTGATACAGCGCCTTCAGCTCATGCTCGTTGGCAAACACGATATCCACTGTCTTGGAGCGCATCAGGTCGAGGAACTCGGCGCGGTAGCGGTCAACGCAGAAACTGTCGGACAGGGTCATCGCCATCTTGCGTCCATGCTTGTGCGCAATCGTCGCGGCAAGGCGGATGGCATCCTTGGCGAGCGGGGGGTCCCACAAATAACCCTCAAAATAGGTGATCTTGGCACCCGCGACCTTGTCTTCCTCAATGTCGTCCGGCTGCAGTTCGACACAGGCCCCGAGATAGGTGTTCATCGAGCGCTCGCCATCGGGCGTGACAAAAATCATCGAGCGGGCCGTCGGCGGCGTGCCTTCGAGCGGTCTGGTGTCAAAGGCGACGCCCTGCGCATGGATGTCATGGGTGAAGATGCCGCCAAGATGATCTTTGGACACTTTGCCGAAATAGGCCGTCTTGCCGCCAAGGCTGGCAACACCCGCCGCCGTGTTGCCCGCCGAGCCCCCGGAGGCTTCCACTGCCGGTCCCATCCGCGAATAAAGAAGCTCGGCGCGCTCTGCATCGATCAGGTTCATCGCGCCCTTGATGATGTGATTGGCGATGAGGAAGTCATCTTCGGTACGGGCAATGATATCAACAATGGCGTTGCCGATGGTGAGGACGTCATGGGTGGTCATGGAGCCTGCTTTCACGGGGGACACTTCAAAACGGCCACTCCCTAAACGTTTGAGGCATGATTTGAAAGCCCCAAGGCCAAGTATCGGACCGTGTCTCAACCAGTCCGCTTTTCCGGCGATTTGCACAGGTCCGCAATGATGCAACGCCCGCATTCCGGCTTTCGCGCCTTGCAGACATAGCGGCCATGCAGGATCAGCCAATGATGGGCGTGGTAGAGATAGGCTTGCGGAATAACTTTCAGCAATTTCTGCTCGACCTGATCCGGGGTCTTTCCAGGCGCGAGGCCGAGCCGGTTGCCAAGCCGGAAAATATGCGTATCCACCGCCATGGTCGGCTGGCCAAATGCCATCGACAGCACGACATTGGCCGTCTTGCGGCCAACGCCGGGCAGTTTGACGAGATCCTCGCGGTTATCGGGCACGATGCTGGCGTGATCACGGATCAGCGCTTCAGACAGGGCAATCACATTCTTGGCCTTGTTGCGCCACAAACCGATGGTCTTGATGTATTCGCCAACCTTTTCCTCGCCAAGCAGCAGCATTTTTTCAGGAGTGTCTGCAACGCCAAACAGCGCGCGCGTGGCCTTGTTGACGCCAACATCCGTCGCCTGCGCCGACAAAACAACGGCCACCAGAAGGGTGAACGCGTTGACATGTTCCAGTTCGCCCTTGGGTTCGGGGTTCTGCGCCCTGAAACGTTCGAACATCGCTGCCACCTCATCGCGTGAATACGCGGCGCGCATTTGCGCAGTTTTTTTCTTCAGGGGCTTTTTGTCGGGCATGTCCTGCCTATAATCTTGTTCATGGACATCGCCAATGGCCTGCCGCAACCGGACCCTGATTTTCACGCGTTTTTGACGCCGCACCGTTCATTGGGCAAAAACGGCTTCAAAATATTGATGCTGGTGCTGATCGGTTGCTGGTTTGCCACCGGGCTGGTGTTCATCTCGCTGGGTGCCTGGCCGGTGTTCGGCTTTTTCGGGCTCGATGTCGCGGCGATCTATTTTGCGTTCCGCATCAATTACCGCTCGGCGCGTTGCCACGAAGAGGTGCGGCTGTCGCGCGATGAGCTGATGATCCGCAAGGTCGGCGTGTCCGGCAAGGCAGCTTCGCATTCGCTCAATCCGTTCTGGACCCGTTTGAAAGTCTCCAAACACCCTTACGCCGGCGTGACAAAATTGCAGGTGACCAGCCGCGATACACAGGTTTCCATCGGCGATTTTCTCAACCCCGATGACCGCGCCAGCTTTGCCAAGGCGTTTGGTCTGGCGCTGGCGAATGTGAAGCGCAGGTAACGCCCAAGTTTCGGGTGGCGGGGCCATCGCTGATTCGTGCATGGTGGCATTTAAGGAGATTTGCCATGTTGCAATCCATTGCTGAATTCACCGGCGAGGCTGATGTGCCTGCCCGCGACTATGCCACCATCGCCCGTGTCATCGAAGCCATCAGCGAAGACTATCGCGACCAGCCGTCGCTTGATGATCTGGCGCGTGTCGCCGGGCTGGATGCCACGGCCTTGCAAAAGCTGTTCACCCGCTGGGCCGGCCTGTCGCCCAAGGGGTTCCTTCAAGCCGTAACGCTCGACCACGCCAAGCGGCTGCTTGATGGCGGCATGCCGCTCCTTGAAACCTCGCACGAATTGGGCCTGTCCGGCCCCAGCCGCCTGCATGATCTGTTTGTCACGCATGAGTCCATGTCGCCTGGCGATTACAAGTCCGGCGGCAAGGATTTGGTCATTCGCTACGGTTTTCACGCCGGTCCCTTCGGCCGCGCCTTGGCGATGATCACGGACCGGGGCCTGTGCGGCCTCGCGTTTTCGGATGGTGATGACGATGCGTCGCTGAAGGACATGACGCGGCGCTGGCCGTTTGCGCGCTACGTCCGCGATGACGCGGCCACCGCACCTTACGTGCGCCGCGTGTTCGATCCGGCCCGCTGGCAGGCCAATGAACCCTTGCGGATTGTGCTGATTGGCACGGATTTTCAGGTGCGGGTCTGGGAGGCGCTGCTCAAAGTGCCGATGGGCACAGCCTGCCGTTACGGCGATCTGGCGCGCGACATCGGCAACGACAAAGCCTCACGCGCGGTCGGCGCAGCCGTTGGGGCCAATCCAATCTCGTTCGTGGTTCCCTGCCACCGCGCCGTCGGCGCAACCGGCGCACTGACCGGCTACCACTGGGGATTGACGCGCAAGCGGGCGATTCTGGGCTGGGAAGCCGGTCAGGTGGCTGCGCATTGAGACGGAAGCTGGTCTCGACACGCCCTCTCCTTTGTGGACAGGTAGGTGCATAGGGACTCACCACTCTTACGAACGTCTTTCCGGGGCGGCGCAGCCGAACCCGGAATCCAGAGCGCCGAGGTTTAACATTTATCAACGTAATCAATGCATTAAACGTCAAAATGGGCCCACCGCAGCGCCACACTTTCCACCCTCGGCGCTCTGGATTCCGGGTTCCGCTTTGCGGCCCCGGAAAGACGGCCCCCGAAAGTTTTAGTTCAGGAAGCGCCGTCCGACAGCGCTACAACAGTGATCAGGCACTTGGCACGGCGTCACAATGGCGTATCCTTGCCTGAACAGAAAAACACGGACTAGCGCACCATGATCGTCACCATCGGTTCCATCAACATCGACCTGACCGCCAACGTGCCGCGTTTGCCCGGACCTGGCGAGACCATTCAGGGAACCGGCTTTTCCACGGCACCGGGCGGCAAGGGGGCCAATCAGGCGCTGGCGGCGCGGCGCGCGGGTGCTGACGTTGTCATGGCGGGTGCGGTTGGCAAGGATTCGTTTGCACACAGCGCGCTTGCCCTGCTCAAATCCGGCGATGTCGATCTTGACCGCGTCAAGGAAAGCCCTGCGCCCACCGGAACCGCCATAATCATGGTCAGCGCTGACGGTGAAAATGTTATTGCGATCATTTCCGGCGCAAACATGGACGTGACCAGCGACCAGTTTGGCGATCTGCCATTTGCCAAGGGTGATGTGATCCTTTTGCAGCTGGAAATCGGCTTCGACACGGTCAAGGCGGCCATTGCCAAGGCGCGGGCATACGGCGCGCTGACTGTGCTCAACATCGCGCCCTTCAATATCGCCGGTGTGGCAATGATGGCAGACGCGGACATGACGATTGCCAACGAGACCGAGTTTGATCAGGCGTCAACGGCGATGGCGCTTTCGGGCGCGACGTTGCAGGCGAAAATGCAGGATTTTGTGACCCGCACAGGACGGACGATCATTGTCACGCTTGGCGGCGACGGCGTGGTGGCGGCGACGCCTGCTGAATTTCATCAGGTTCCGGCGCTGAAGGTGACGCCGGTGGATACGGTCGGCGCGGGCGATACGTTCTGCGGCTATCTCGGCGCGGGTCTGCATGCCGGGCTCGCCTTGCCGGACGCGATGCGGCTTGCCGCAGCGGCGGGTTCGCTTGCCTGCACCAAGCCGGGTGCGCAGCCTGCCATCCCGACCTTTGCCGAAGTGCAGGCGGCGCTCGGCTGATGTTTGTCCTGCCCGAAGGCATTCGCTACATTCCCGGCGCACTCGACCTTGCCGCGCAGCAGGCGCTTGTCGAGGATATCCGCGGCATTGTCGCCGCTGCGCCGCTCTTCACACCCGCCATGCCGAAGACCGGCAAGGAAATGTCGGTGCGGATGACCAACTGCGGCGCGCTCGGCTGGGTGACAGACAAGGACCGCGGCTACCGTTACCAGCCATTGCATCCGGTGACGGCCAAGCCGTGGCCATTGATGCCGGAGCGATTGCTGGCTATCTGGCGGAAATTTGCCGGCTATGCACATCAGCCGGAGGCCTGCCTGATCAATTTCTACAGCGACGCCGCCAAAATGGGTCTGCACCAGGACCGCGACGAACAGGACCTTGACGCGCCGGTGTTGTCAGTCTCGCTCGGCAACACCTGCCTGTTCCGCGTCGGCGGCACACGGCGCGAGGACAAGACCGTTTCGTTCAGATTGGAGAGCGGGGATATTGTGGTGATTGGCGGTCCGGGCAGGTTGGCGTTTCACGGGGTGGACCGGATCTATCCGGGAACATCGACGTTGTTGAAAAATGGCGGCAGGATCAATGTGACCATGCGGCGGGTGACGAAGGCGGAGTGAAAGCGTGGGGACTGCCGCGATCGACTCATCCCGAAGCCTTTGCGCGAAGCGGCCCGGTCAGTCCGACAGGACAGAGGGGGGCGCCTCGCGCCAAGTCTTCGGGATGAGTCAAAAGACACAGAATGCAAAATATAACTTGATTCTGACCAAAATGTATGTTCATGTTTTGTTCAATAACGGAGATACGAACACCTTGGACTGGCCCCTCGCAATCACCCGCAACACCGAAGCGCTGCGCAAGATTGTCGCGGTGATGTTTGCGATGTTGCGTGTGAACCCGGGCAGCAGTCCCCTCTCCGTCGGCTTCGCCGACACAAGTGCCTTCACCCTCCCACACCGCCTCTATGCGGCAATCCTGATGATTCTTCGCCCCGCAGAATCCGCACTGCGGAGACTGATCGTCATCGCGGCGCGCGGCCTCACCTTGAAGCCAAGAGCTTCACACCAACTCCTGCCAAACTTCCCTTCATTCGCAGCCAGTAACGCCGCGCGCATTCCAAGTTTCGCCCTCCTCGACCCGCTCAAGCATTTCTCG
>JANMQE010000020.1:0-4028 GCA_031370195.1 Phyllobacteriaceae bacterium | reverse complement strand
AAACGGCGGGGAGAAGGGGAGTGCCTCATTTTGCGATTATCGTCCTTCTCCCCGCCGTTTGCGGGGAGAAGGTGCCCAACGGGCGGATGAGGGGCAGTGCCGAGCGTGAATATCTTCTGCCGTTCTTAAGATCGCCAATTGACCCTGCCTCAAAGAAACGGCAGCTCAACCAGCGTCGCCGCATCTGCCCGTCCATCGCGCAAAACCGTCACCCTGTCACCCGCCTTCGCCGCCACCGAAACCAGCCCGAAGCCAATGTTCTTCTTCATCCGGTGCGACCAAATGATATTCGTCATCGAGCCGGCTTTCACGCCGTCCACCAGAATGTCAAACCACACAAACGAGGCACCTGCCGGAGCCTCATCATCCAACACCACACCCAGCTGATGCCGCTTGATGCCCTCAGCCTTGATGCTCCGCAGCGCCTGAATTCCGACCGTATCGTCCGGCACGTTAAGGTCAACAAATTTCCCCATCCGCACTTCAAACGGATTGGTGAAATCATCCGTGTCGCCGCCATAGGAGATCAACCCGCTCTCGATCCGCTCATGCGCATTCGGATTGCCCGGGCCAATATCGTAAGCCTGACCCGCCTCCTTCACGATGTTCCAAAGCTCGCTCCCGCGCGAACCATCCATCAGGTAGATTTCAAACCCGCCCTGCTTGGACCAGCCAGACCGCGCCACAGCCACCGGAATGCCGTTGATCGCCGTTTCCCTGAACCAGAAATATTTCAGTGCCCGCACCCAGTCGCCAAAGATCGAGGCGACAACATCTTCCGCCATCGGCCCCTGCACCGCGAGCGGCGAAACATCCGGCTCGGTGATCTCAACATTCAGCCCGCGCTCGGCGCAAATCGCCCGCGCCCAGAACAGGATGTTCGAATCGGCAATCGACAGCCAGAACAAATCATCCGCCCGCTTCAGGATAATCGGGTCGTTGATCAGCGTTCCCGCATGGTTGCAGATCGCCACATATTTGCCCTGTCCCTCGACGCATCTGGAAAGGTCGCGCGTGCACAAAATCTGCGCCAGCCGCGCCGCATCCGGACCCTTCAGCTGCACCTGCCGCTCCACCGCCACATCCCACATCGAAACGCCGTTGATGATGCGCCAATATTCCTCTTCCGCCTTGCCATAGCCGGTCGGCATCAGCATGTTGTTGTAGGTGGTGAAAGAGGTCACGCCCTCAGCCACGGTCGCCGCAAAATACGGCGACGGGCGCAGCCGCGCCGACGGATAAATGGAAAACATCAAAGGCCCCCCGGTTTCCGCAGATTTAGCGGGCTGGTGACACCCGCATCAAACAATGATTATCTGCCCTATGACCCCACAAAAGTTATGGCTCAATCATGCATGACCTGCCACCGCTACCCTGGCTGCGCGCCTTCGAAGTCTCCGCCCGGCACTTGAGCTTCACATCAGCCGCAGGTGAACTCGGCCTGAGCCAAGCCGCTGTGTCCAAGCAGATCAAGCTCCTGGAGTTGAAGCTCGGCGAGCCGCTGTTCCATCGCTTCCCGCGCAGTCTTGGCCTCACCAAGGCCGGCGAAGCTTTCCTGCCCAAAGTGCAGGATGCCTTCGAGCGCTTGGCGGCAGGCACCAGCGAAGTCTTCGGCCCGCGTCGTAGCGATGTTCTCACAATCCGCTGCGCCATCGGCTTTGCCGTCAACTGGCTCGCGCCAAGACTGCCGGATTTCATCGCCAGGAACCCCGGTACTTCCCTCCGCCTCATCTCCAGCGTCTGGAACGAGGATACCTCAAGCAACGCCTTCGACCTCGACATCCGCTACGGCGACGGCAACTGGCCCGGAGTCAAATCCGAGCGGCTGACCCGTGAATCACTGCAACCACTGTGCAGCCCCGCCCTGCTCAAAACAGGCCGCTTGCGCACCCCGTCCGATCTCGTGAACCACACGCTCATCCATGTCCTCGGCTACAAGGAAGGCTGGGCGCTCTGGCTGAAAAAAGCAGGCGTCAAGCCATCGCCTACCATTCCCGCATTGCAATTCGACACCTCGCTGATGGCGTTTGAAGTGGCAGCGCAAGGGTCTGGCGTCGCATTGGGTCGCAGTTCCATGATGGAAAGGGAACTCCGCACCGGCCGTCTGGTCGCGCCATTCGCCTTGGTTATCCCGGTGGAGGAGGGGTTCCATCTGGTAGCGCGGGAGAACCTGCATAACGCGCCAAAGGCAGCTGTGTTTCGTGAGTGGGTGTTGGCAGTGGCTCAGGAAGGAAAGTCCAATGCCGCACCGGCCCAGCCCCACATATTCCCAAGCAGTCGCCCCGCCACCTGTTGACATCGCCCATCAGCGCAACATCTCACCCAACTCCAATCAGGGCAAAGCCAACGTATGTCCACACAGATAGACCCGACCCGAACACAAGGTTTGACCCTTCTCGACCGGTTCGTCCCGGCGATGGGGCAACGTTACACAAAAAGCCGCAACTTTGATCATGGTCCGGGCAGGCACAGCGCGGTTCCCATGCTCTCGCCTTATGTGCGCAGAAGGCTGGTTCTTGAAGAGGAGCTGGTCACGGATGCGGTCCGCGCCCATGGCTTTGGTGGTGCCGAAAAGTTCGTCGAAGAAGTGTTCTGGCGCGGCTATTTCAAAGGCTGGCTGGAGCGGCGACCGCAGGTCTGGACAAGCTACGTCGAAGGCCTTGCCGACGATCTGGCAGCTTTGGAGCAAAACCGCCGTCTGCGCAAAGCCGTCGCAGCGGCGGAGGCGGGCGAGACGGGCATTGCCTGCTTTGACGCATGGGTAGAGGAACTTGTCGCAACGGGATATGTGCACAATCACGCCCGCATGTGGTTTGCCTCCATCTGGATTTTCACGCTTGATCTGCCCTGGCGCCTCGGCGCGGACTTTTTCTACCGGCATCTGCTGGATGGCGACCCCTCCTCCAACACGCTTGGCTGGCGCTGGGTGGCGGGTCTGCACACACGGGGCAAGCCATATGAGGCCAAGGCGTGGAACATCGCAACCTTCACCGCAAACCGCTTCCAGCCCGACGAGAGTGATTTTGCCCGCAATGTGCACGGCCTTGAAGATCAGGAGCCGGAAGGCCTGCCGCCCGTCATGCCGCTGCGCCCGGTAAATAAGCCGAAGACTGGCGTTCCATCTGTGCTGTTGCTCACGGAAGAGGATTGCAGGCTGGAAAACTTCAGTCTCGCAGATTACGACATCCGCGCATCCGCCATGCTCACGGCAAGCCATCTGCGCTCCCCGCAAGACGTGTCAGAACATGTCGTTGCCTTCGAAGCAGGTGCCTTGCAAGACGCCGCCGCGCGCGCCGGCATTGACGCTGTCGCAATGCGGGCAGCGCTGCCGGATGACCTTGCGCTCTGGGCCGCCCGCGCCGGGGCAACGCAGATCATCACGCCCTATGCCACACAAGGTCCGCTGAACGACTGGCTCCACGCCGCCGCCCCGGCGCTTGCCGCCAAAGGCATCACGCTGGCCGAGTTTCAGCGCGATTGGGACGCACTGATCTGGCCGCATGCGACAGCAGGCTTTTTCAAGGTAAAACAGCAAATCCCGCGCATTCTCGAAAAAATCCTTGCATGAAGCCGGTGACACACCTCTCGCCGTCAGCAATCAGCGAAATCATCGAAATGGCGCTGAGCGATCACACCACATTCCAATCAATTTGCGATCAGCACGGCCTGACCGCCGATCAAGTCAAAGCACTGATGCGCACCGAGCTCAAACCCGGCAGCTATCGAGCCTGGCGCAAACGAGTGCGAGCATTTGGCGACCGGCGGGCGTGTTATAAGTGAGGTTTGGTGATGCAAATGAAGCGCTGGGGATTCGACTTTCAGCAATTCTGGGGAACCTTGATTTCAACAAACCACGAAGCACCAAACCACCAATCGCCTGGAACGAGGCTCCCCTCATCCGCCGGTCGGCACCTTCTCCCCGCAGAAGATGCGGGGAGAAGACAGCCAACAGGCAACTATTTTTATCTATAAAAATCAGGTGATTACCAGCTACAGGCGCAAGTTGTCTGTCTTCTCCCCATTTCTCC
>JANMQE010000818.1:0-2205 GCA_031370195.1 Phyllobacteriaceae bacterium | reverse complement strand
CTCTTCAACATGGGCCTGATGTACGCCACCGGCCGCGATTGCGACGCCGATCTGGTTGCTGCCCACAAATGGTTCAACATTGCCGCGATCAAGGGCTGCGACCGCGCTGCCGAAATGCGCGCCGAACTGGCGTCCGCCATGTCCAAGATGGAAATCGCCGCAGCGCTCCGCGCCGCCCGGGAATGGATGACCACCCACTGATTTTGATCAAGGTTTGACAGGGACATATAACAAGACCCGGCAAACGGGCGCGACAACAAGACCCGGACCAACCGGGCAACACGGGAAAGCCGAAAACCTTGGGGAAGGGGATCGTCTGCACCAAAGCCGCGACCGGGCAAAACCGGCGCGGCTTTTGTCTTTCAGCTCTTCATTGCGTCAATGACTGCTGGCGCGAGCGCGGCTTCGAAAAGGTCCATATCGGCATCAGTGCCGCATGAGACACGGATGCAGCGGTCGAGAATCGGGGCCGCAGGTTTACGCACGAAGATGTCCCGTTTGATGAGCCCGTCCAGAACACGCTTGGCAAATGCGCCATCTCGCCCGCAGTCTATGGCAACAAAATTGGTGGCGGAGGGGATTGATTGCAGCCCGTTCGCCAGTGCCGCTCGCGTAATCCGATCCCGCGATTTGGCGACAGCGTCGATGACATGATGAAGCCACGCCTGATCCTTGAGCGCCGCAATCCCCGCCGCCTGCGCGATGCGGCTCATGCCGAAGTGATTGCGCACCTTGTTGAATGCCTGCACGGCATCCTCCGGGCCGAACACCACGCCAATGCGCACCCCGGCCATGCCATAGGCCTTCGAGAACGTCCGGAATCGCAGAACATTGGGGGTGTTGACGTCGATGAGAGGCAATGTGCCGGTCGGCGCGGTCTCGCAATAGGCCTCGTCCAGCACAAGCATCGTTTCCGGCGGCAGAGCCTTGGCAAAGGCGGCAATTTTTTCGCTGCTGTGCCACGTGCCCATCGGATTGTCCGGATTGGCGAGATAGAGAAGATTCGGCCGCTCGCGCCACGCCGCGTCCAGCAGGGCTTCAAGGTCCTCGTGGTCGTCGCGGTAGGGCACGGTGACCAGCTTCGCGCCAAACCCGTGCACATGATAGTTAAAGGTCGGATAGGCCCCCAGCGATGACAGGATCGCATCGCCCGGGGCGGCATAAAGCCGAACCACCAAGCCCAGTAGCCCGTCAATCCCGCCGCCGACATTCACGTTGGCAAACGGCACGCCAAGATGCGATGCGATGGCGGACTTAAGATCATGGTTTTCCGGATCGGCATATTTCCATGTATCGCCGGCAGCAGCCTGCATCGCGGCAATGACCGATGGGGCGGGGCCGAAGCCACTTTCATTAGCCCCGATACGCGCCTTGAACGCTGCGCCGCGCTGGCGCTCCAGCGTTTCCGGCCCGACAAATGGCACGGAAGCGGGCAGGGATTGTGCGAGCGGTGTGAGGCTGGGGGAAACTTTGTTCATAAAGATATCCGGCAAATCAGGTTTTATTGACTTTCGCCGGAGAAACCGTCGCTTGCAAGCGGCGGACTTTCACAAATGCTGGCAAAGGCCGGACGGGGCGTTGCCAATGAACGGGTATTGGTTCTAAACCGATTTGAATTGAGCTTGACGGTAAGAATTCGGGGAGGTTTGCGATGATCCTGTCATGTGGCGAGGCACTGATTGACATGCTGCCGCGCGAAACGGCTGCGGGCGAGGCGTGTTATATGCCGGCAGCAGGCGGCGCGGTGTTCAACACGGCGATTGCACTTGGCCGTCTCGGCGCGCCTTCAGGCTTCTTCACCGGCATCTCGACAGACTTCTTCGGCGACATTCTTGTCAAATACCTTGAGGCAAGCCGCGTGGATGCGCGTTATTGCGTGCGCTCTGACCATCCTGAAACGCTCGCCTTCGTCCGGCTGGTCAACGGCCATGCCCAGTATGCATTCTATGACGAAGGCACATCAGGCCGCCTTTTGGCACAATCGGACATACCGGCGCTGGATGCGGAAGTGACGGCGCTGCAGTTTGGTGCCATCAGCCTGATCCCCGAACCGTGTGGCGGCACCTATGAGGAAATGATGCGCCGCGAGCAGAACAGCCGCGTCATTTCCTTCGATCCGAACATCCGCACATCATTCATCAAGGACAAAGCCGCACACCGCGCGCGCATGGACCGGATGCTGGCGATGTCCGATATCATCAAACT
>JANMQE010000789.1:0-2090 GCA_031370195.1 Phyllobacteriaceae bacterium | reverse complement strand
CATGCGGCAAAGCACCATGCAGCAGAACTTCCTTTGCCGACAACGCTCTTAGACGGGATATATGACAGACATGCGACTGTGGATAAAATCGCCCTTGGCAATACTTGCGGAAAATGCCGGTGGCGGTATCGTTATTGAAGGCCGCAGCATTGTCGAACTTGTGCGCAATGGAGCCACGCCACGCTTCGACGAAATCTTCGACGCATCCCGCCATGTCGTCATCCCCGGCCTCATCAACACCCACCATCATTTCTACCAGACACTGACCCGCGCCCACCCGCAGGCGATCAACAAGGAACTCTTCCCTTGGCTGAAGGCTCTGTACCCGATCTGGGCGCGGCTCAACCCTGAGGCCTTCCGCCTCGCCACGCGCCTTGCGCTGACTGAACTTATGATGTCCGGCGTCACATGCACGTCGGATCATCATTACGTCTTTCCCGCAGGTCTTGAAGACGCAATGGACATTCAGGCCGAGGAAGCCCGCGCGCTTGGCATGCGCATGACACTCAACCGCGGCTCGATGAACCTGTCGGAAAAAGACGGCGGCCTGCCGCCTGACAGCGTTGTGCAGGACCACGACACAATCCTCAAAGACTGCGAACGCGCCATCAATGCGTTTCATGAAACCGGCCACGATGCGCTGATCGACGTGGCGCTCGCCCCGTGCTCGCCCTTCTCTGTCACCCGTGAACTAATGCGCGACACTGCGGCGCTTGCCAAACAATGCGGCTGCCGCGTGCACACCCATCTGGCCGAAACCCATGACGAAGACCGCTTCTGCGTAGAAACCTTCGGCCAGCGCCCGCTGGATTATCTCGAGGATTGCGGCTGGCTGCATGACAAGACCTGGCTGGCCCACGGCATCCACTTCGACGATGGCGAAATCCAACGCCTTGGCAAGGCTGGTGTTGGCGTTTCGCATTGCCCCACGTCCAACATGGTGCTCGCCTCCGGCCATTGCCGCACGCTGGAATTGGAGGCCGCAGGAGTGGCTGTGGGATTGGGTGTAGATGGCTCGGCCTCCAATGACAATTCCAACCTGATGGAAGGCGTCCGCCACGCGCTGATGATGAACCGGTTGATTTACGGCGCGGACAAAGTCACCCATTTCGACGCTTTACGCTGGGCGACCGAAGGCTCCGCCCGCTGTCTTGGCCGGTCCGCGCTCGGCAAGATCGCGCCCGGCTATCAGGCCGATCTTGCGATGTTCACACTCGAAGAACTGCGTTTCTCCGGCGCTGGCGATCCTCTGGCGGCGCTCGTCCTGTGCGGCGCACACCGCGCCGACCGCGTGATGATCCGCGGTTCGTGGACCGTTAAGGATGGCAATCCGGTTGGCATTGACGTTAGGCAACTTCGGCATGATCATGGCGCTGTTGCCAAGCTGTTTTTGGAGTCGTTATGACCCCGCATCCGAACCGAAACTATGCGTTCATCACTGACGATGATTTCGCCGCCGGCAACGTCGCCGACTGGATCGCCGTCCTGCCGCTTGGCGCGACGGAACAGCATGGCCAGCATCTGCCAACAGAAACCGACTGGATCATCGCCGACGGCATCGCCCAAGCCGTCATCGCCAAACTTCCGGCCCATATGCCCGTGACGTTTTTGCCAGTCGAGAAAATTGGCTATTCCATCGAACATTCAAACCGCCCCGGCTGCGAGACCTACTCGTGGGAGGAAGCCATTCACCGCTGGATCGTGATTGGTGAAGGCCTCGCTGACAAAGGCATCCGCAAAATGGTCATGCTCAACGCCCATGGCGGCAACGCGCCCTTGATGACCATCGTCGCCACAGAACTGCGCGCCCGACGCAAAATGCTCGCCGTCGCCACCGCCTGGACCCGTTTCGGCTATCCCGGCGGCACCATCAGCGAAAACGAAAAAGCCTATGGCATCCACGGTGGCGAAATCGAAACCTCGGTCATGCTGGCGCTGCGTCCGGATCTTGTCAAACTGAAAGAACTGCGCTCCTTCCCCTCGCTGCAATATGAACTCGCCCACACCGCCAAACATCTGCGCGCCTACGGCCCCCACGCCTTCGGCTGGATGGCGACCGACCTCAACCCGCACGGCGTCACCGGCAACGC
>JANMQE010000031.1:0-1671 GCA_031370195.1 Phyllobacteriaceae bacterium | reverse complement strand
ATAACCTGTTGCCGTGCCGCGTTTGGAGGTGGCGGCGATGGACATGGACTTGCCGACCTTCATGGCGGCAAGCAGCGACGGTTCTTCGGCGGCGTTTTCCATCCAGGCTGATTTGCCGGAGGTGAACATGGAAAAGCTCTTGTCGCCAACAGACACTGTGACTTTGGTTTGCGCTTTCAGCTCGTAACCGGCCATGAACTGCGGCTCGAAAGCAACGTTCTGACCGGGCTTCTGGCTGACAAGGAAGAAATTGTCGCCATGGTCAATGCCTTTTTCCGGCTTCTTGGCCTGCGGGATTGTCAGCACGTAGCAGACTTTGCCGCCGCCCGCGGTATAGGAGTAGGCACCCCAGGCGGAGTATTTGCCGATCTGGGTTGGCGCCTGCGCCATGGCGACATTAGCTGCGCCCAGCAACACCGCACCGGCAGTCACCACAGAAATCATACGCATGGAACCACACATCCTTGTTGGTCAACGGCCATCAGCTGCAGCAGAACAGGCCGGTTCGATCCGTTCAATTTTGCGGCACTTCTGGTTACCGAACGGTGAACAGATGCCGAATTCAGATCGTTCCGGTGTATTTCCCGCACCCGAGGGACCGTTTAACATCCCTTGACCACATCCCAAGCGAACAAAAGCGGCGCAAATTTGACCTTTCTGCGGAATCATGCGTCATTTGCGTGCAGTCTTTCCTTGCAGTGCTGTTGCGCGGCAACCAGATTTGGAGCCATTCGCCTTGCAGTCCCCCGCCAAGCCCGAACTGTTCGCCATGCTTGCGGCGCGCGTGGCGAGAGAGCGGGACCGGCAGGCCTTTGGCGAATTGTTTGACTATTTCGCTCCCCGCATCAACGGCTACCTGATGCGCCTTGGCATGGACCGTGGCCAGTCGGAAGAACTGTGCCAAGAGGTGATGATCGCGCTTTGGCAGAAGGCGCATCTGTTTGATCCGGCCAAGTCGAGCCTTTCGACGTGGCTGTTCCGTGTGGCGCGCAACCGGCGCATTGACGCCAAACGCCGTGATCGCTCGGCGCTGCTTGATCCTGAAGACCCGATGTTTCAGCCGGAAGCGACTGAGCCGGCCGACCAAAGTGTTGACGCCGCGCGGCGCGATCAGCGCATCCGCGCGGCGATGGCTGAACTGCCCGAAGATCAGCGCGAACTGGTCCATTATGCATTCTTCAACGGCCTGTCGCATTCAGAAATTGCAGCGAAGACCGGCTTGCCGCTTGGCACGGTGAAATCACGGATAAGGCTGGCGTTTGCGCGGTTGCGCAAGGCGATTGAGGCTGATCCGGAAGTGGATACCGATTAGCCGATGCTGTCTCTCAGGGCGTCCTGTGCCGCCTTGCGGTGGGCGGGAGTGATGTAGCCACGCACGGCGGTAATGGCCATGGTGAGGACGGCGACGTCATCGGAGAAGCCGAACGCGATCAGGAAATCCGGGATCGTGTCAAACGGCAAGACAAAATAGCCGAGCGCGCCGAGCAGGATCATGCACACGCGAGCAGGCGTCTGCGGATCAAGCGCACAGTAATAGGCTGCGACGACCTCATCCATAAACGGCACAGCGCGCGCGGCCTTTTTGATGGTGCGCCAGAAGTCGCGTTTGACGCGGCTTTCATTGTCCTTGTCGTTTGGACCGAAGAGTTCGCCATCCAGCGGTTTGTCCAT
>JANMQE010000744.1:0-3306 GCA_031370195.1 Phyllobacteriaceae bacterium | reverse complement strand
AACCTGCGCGATGGAACCCAGACTTTGTTTGAGAGTCCGTTTCGAAATTCGTTGGGCCGAGTCGAAAATGGTGATCTTTGAGCATCGGAGCAGAGCGTACTTTTGGGTACGTGAGCACCGAAGCGCAGAAAAGCGCCATTTGCAGACCGGCATAGCGTATTTCGAGACGGACTCTAAGCGTCGCGTTGTATTTGCCAGTTGCCTCGACTAGGCGTCGCGGTAGCGCCCAGTGGCAATACCGGCACCAGGCAGCAGGACGCGCAGCAGCGGCCCGGTCATGATCGTCGTGCCAATCGCCATAAGCACCAGCATTGTGAACACAGTCTGCGGGATGAATCCGAGCGAAAAGCCAATGTTGAGCACGATCAGCTCCATCAGCGCCCGCGTGTTCATCAGCACCGCAACAATACGCGCCTTTGGCCCATCCATGCCGCCCGCCCGTGCCGCGAAATAAACCGGAATGATTTTCGTCCCGACAGCCGCGGCAAACAGGATTGCGCACCACAGCCAGTCCTGCGTGCTCGTCAGCCCCAGCACATTGGTGCGCAGGCCGGTGTAGGTGAAAAACACAGGCAAAAAGAACACCAGCACAAACTGCCCGGCCTTCTGCCGCCACGCTTCCACAAACCGGTCATGCTTGTGAAACATGAGCCCGAACAAAAACCCGCCGAATATCGTGAAAATACCGAGCTTCTGCGTGATGATCCCGCACAGGAATATCCCCGCCAGCACCAGCGCCATGGCCATCGGTGGCACGGGATCGCCTTCACTCTCTCCGCCAAAATACCGGTCAACAAGCGGCTGCACTGCATAGCGGAGCACTGCCGCCATCACAGCAAGCCCGGCCAGCTGCAGCGCCACAGTTGGCCACGACAACGACGCCGACGCCATCGCCGCAACCACCGCCAACAGCACCCATCCGGCCACATCGTTGGCCGCAGCTGCGGAAATCGAAATCACGCCCACCTCATGCCGCGTCAGCCCGTATTCGGCCAGTATCCGCCCCAATATCGGCACCGCCGTGATCGCCAGCGCAATGCTGATGAACAGTGAATAGATCAGCCGGTCGATCCCCGGCGCCAGCACCGGCTGGCTGAACCAGCCTGCCGCAAACCCGGTCGCCAGCGGCGCAAGAATGCTGGCAACCGATACCAGCACTGTCACCCGCCGGTTCTTCGCATCGCGCAAATGCCCGAAATCAAAATCATAGCCGATCTGGAACATCAAAAGGATCAGCCCGATCTGGCTCAGCACCTGCATCGGCGCAGTTGCCTCCGCCGTAAACAGCGCATGCGACAAGTCTGGCAGAAAATACCCGAACAGCGAAGGCCCGAGCATCAATCCGGCAACAATCTCGCCGACCGCCCGAGGCTGCCCCAGCCGCCGCGCAACTTTGCCCGCAATCTGCGCTGCAAGGACGATCACGATCAACTGGATCAGCACGGAAACCAGCAGCTCTTCAGTCTGATGAACGGTCAAATAAGCTGCCTTCCGCGAAAGTTCCTCGGGCACCGGCTAGCGCAGATGCAACGGCAAATCCAGAGCTTGTCGAGATCACATCGCTCAGCACAACAGCTCTCACCAACCGTGTTCAGCTCACAACCCGCAATTTTTTGCCTTTCGTCCCGAATCACACCACATACCCTTACATGTCCGACCCCTTCGACGATGACATGCCGTTCTTCGACACGCCGAAAGGCCAGCCGCCCGCTGTGCCCGGCATAGCCGCACGCGCCATGGCCGCACGTCATGGCGCAGGCTCCAACAAGCCCTATCTCGAAGGCCTCAACCCCGAACAACTCCGCGCCGTCGAAACCACCGACGGCCCCGTGCTGGTGCTTGCAGGCGCTGGCACCGGCAAGACCCGCGTCCTCACCACCCGCATCGCCCATATCCTCGCCACCGGCAAAGCCTTCCCCAGTCAAATTCTCGCCGTCACCTTCACCAACAAGGCGGCGCGCGAGATGAAAGAGCGCATCGGCCATCTGGTCGGTGAAGCCGTGGAAGGCATGCCATGGCTCGGCACATTCCATTCCATCGGCGTCAAACTACTGCGCCGCCACGCCGAACTCGTCGGCCTCAAATCCAACTTCACCATTTTGGACACCGATGACGTCGTCCGCCTGATCAAGCAATTGATACAAGCCGAGGGCTTGGACGATAAAAGATGGCCCGCCCGCCAGTTCGCGCTGATGATCGACGGCTGGAAGAACAAGGCGCTCAGCCCCAAAGACATTTCCGAAGGCGACGCCCGCTCATTCGCCGGCGGCAAAGGCCGCCAGCTCTACGCCGCCTATCAGGAGCGCCTCAAAACCCTCAACGCCTGCGACTTCGGCGACCTCCTGATGCACCCCATAGCCATGCTCCGCGCCAACCCGGATGTGCTGGCCGAATACCACAACAAGTTTCGCTACATTCTGGTCGATGAGTATCAGGACACGAATGTCGCCCAATACATGTGGCTGAGGCTCTTGGCGCAGCCGCGCGCTATTACCTCGCCCCTCCGGGGAGAGGTGCCGAGCGGCAGCGAGGCGGAGAGGGGCAGTCCGCCCGCTGTACCAAATCCCCTCTCCGTCGGCTCTGCCGACACCTCTCCCCGCAAGCGGGGCGAGGTACTAACTCCCATAAACATCTGCTGCGTCGGCGACGATGACCAATCCATCTACGGCTGGCGCGGTGCAGAAGTTGACAACATCCTGCGCTTTGAAAAAGACTTCCCCGGCGCCGCCGTTATCAAGCTCGAGCGCAACTACCGCTCGACCGAGCACATTCTCGGCGCCGCCGCGCATTTGATCGCCCACAATGAGGGCCGCCTCGGCAAGACCCTGTTCACCGAAAAGGAAGACCCCGACCACGACCGCGTCATGGTCCATGCTGGCTGGGATTCCGAAGAAGAAGCCCGCGCCGTCGGCGAGGAAATCGAGCAGCTGCAGCGCAAGGGCCACAAGCTCAACGACATGGCGATCCTCGTCCGCGCCTCGTTCCAGATGCGCGAGTTTGAAGACCGCTTCGTCACCCTCGGCCTCAACTATCGCGTCATCGGCGGCCCTCGTTTCTACGAACGCGCCGAAATCCGCGACGCCCTCGCCTATTTCCGTGTGGTCGCCCAAGCTGCCGACGATCTCGCCTTCGAGCGCATCATCAACGTCCCCAAGCGCGGCCTCGGCGAGGCAGCAGTGCGCCAAATCCACGACGCCTCACGGGCTAACAGAGTCCCCATGCTCGCCGCCGCCGCTGATCTTGTCGAAACCGAGGAGCTTAAACCCAAAGTCCGCTCCACGCTCCGCACCGTCGTCGAGCTGTTCG
>JANMQE010000735.1:0-13590 GCA_031370195.1 Phyllobacteriaceae bacterium | reverse complement strand
GCAGCCTGATCCGCAGTTGGCGCAGGCGTTACCGCAGCGAGCTTGTCGGCAATCGCTTTTTTCGCACGCTCGTAGACTTTTAGGCGCATGTCCGCAGTGTTGCGGGGGCCCAGTCCCTCAATCGTTTTCGTCAGTACTGCTACGAAATCAGCCATGAATCAGCGCTGCCATTGTGGTGCGCCGTTCTGTTCGGCGCACTGTTGATTTGCCGGAAGTTAATCTTGAAACGGGTCCGTAACAAGTATGGTGTCTTCACGCTCGGGACTTGTTGACAACATTGCCACCGGACAGCCTATCAGCTCTTCGATATAACGCACATATTTGATCGCCTGCGCAGGTAAAGACGCCCAAGACCGCGCGCCCGCGGTCGTGTCTTTCCAGCCTTCCAATGTTTCATAAACCGGCTCGACCCGCGCCTGCGCACCTTGGCCTGCAGGCAAATAATCGATCAGTTCGCCATCCAGCATATAGCCGGTGCAGACCTTGATTTCGTCCAGCCCGTCAAGCACGTCGAGCTTCGTCAGCGCGATGCCGTTGATGCCGTTTACCGCAACCGCCTGACGCACCAGCACGGCATCAAACCAGCCGCAACGCCGCTTACGCCCGGTAACCGTGCCGAATTCATGGCCGCGTTGCCCGAGAAACTCGCCAACCTCATTTTGCTGCTCGGTCGGGAACGGGCCTTCGCCGACACGGGTTGTGTAGGCCTTGGTGATGCCCAGCACATAGCCGATGGCCCCCGGCCCCATGCCGGAACCCGCTGCTGCCTGCCCTGCAACAACATTGGACGATGTCACAAACGGGTAGGTGCCATGGTCAACATCAAGCAGAGTACCCTGCGCGCCCTCAAACAGGATCCGGTCGCCCGCGCGGCGGCGCTGGTCAAGGATCGACCAGACGCGGTCCATGTAGGGCAGTATTTGACCGGCAACGCTGGTGAGCTCGGCAAGAAGCGTCTCCGGCTTGACTTCGTCCACGCCAAGCCCGCGCCGGAGCGGATTGTGATGCGCCAAAACACGGTCAATCTTGCCCGGCAAAGATGCAGGATCGGCAAGGTCCATGACCTTGATCGAGCGGCGACCGGCCTTGTCTTCGTAAGCGGGACCAATGCCGCGCCCTGTCGTGCCGATCTTGGCACCGGCGCTCGCCTGCGATTCGCGCAACCGGTCAAGTTCGCCATGGATGGACAAGATGAGCGGCGTGTTCTCGGCGATCTTCAGCACCGTCGGCGAAATCTGGACGCCCTGTGCGGCCAGTCTTGCGACTTCTGCCACGAATGCATGCGGATCAAACACCACGCCATTGCCGATGATCGACAATTTGCCGCGCACAACGCCGGACGGGAGCAGCGACAGCTTGTAGCTTGTGCCGTCGATCACCAGCGTATGCCCGGCATTGTGCCCGCCCTGAAACCGCACCACCACATCGGCGCGCTCGGACAGCCAATCGACAATCTTGCCCTTGCCCTCGTCGCCCCACTGCGAGCCGACCACCACAACGTTTGCCATTCAGGGTCTCCTGATCTTCGGCGCATTCATGTTTGGGGAAAAAGACCGAAGCCCTGTTCCCGCGGCTCTATACCGGCAGAACAGCAAGGATGCGAGAAAAAAACGCCCCGCTTACCCGTGAATGTCCGGCTCTTTGCGCTGGAAAAGCCCGAGCACCAGCGCGCAGCCACAAATGATGATTGCTGCGCCGGCAAACTGGATGACGAAAGTTTGGGGAAATGCGAAAACAGCCATACGTGGCATTATCGCCTTAGCCTTCCAAATTTTCATCATTCCGGGACCGCCTGAGTCGAACCCGGACGACATGGTTTAACGAAGCCTCTGCGCTTGCCTTCAATGACGGATGCTCTGGCTAGCGGATGGCAAAGCGGCTAACACTCAGTCATCTTGACTCAAAACCCCATCCGCCTCGCATATATTCTCCTTGCCCTGACCACCCTGTTCTGGGGCGGCAATTCTGTGGCAGGAAAAATGGCAGTCGGCGAGATTTCGCCGATGCTTTTGACGTTGGCGAGATGGGTGATTGCGACATTGCTGCTTGCGCCGTTTGCCTTGACCGATATTCGCAAGGACTGGCCCGTCATCCACAAGAATTGGCGGCTGCTCGTCTTCTACGGCGGCGTCGGCTTCACGCTGTTCAATGTGCTGCTTTATGCGGCATTGACCAGAACCACCGCCGTCAACGCCTCGATCATGCAGGCGGCGATCCCGGCGAGTGTCTACCTGCTCAATTTCGCCATCTTCGGCATCCGCGTGACAGGATGGCAGATTATGGGATTTCTGGTCACATTGGCCGGAGTGGCGGTCGTCTCGACCCATGGACAGATCGCACGGCTGGCCGCGCTCGACCTCAATGGTGGAGACGCAATGGTGCTCGCCGCTGTGGTTATCTACGCGCTCTACACCATCTGCCTGCGCTTCAAGCCGGTGATGGACTGGAAGAGCCTGATTACCATCCTCGCCGTCATCGCGGCACTTTCATCGCTGCCGTTCGTCTGGTGGGAATGGAAGAGCGGCGCGATGATCGTCCCCACCGGCACGGGCCTCTGGGTCGCACTTTATGCAGGCGTCTTCCCGTCCATCGTCAGCCAGATTTTCTACATCAGGGGCGTAGAGCTGATCGGCGCCAACCGCGCGGGGATATTCACCAATCTCATTCCAATCTTCGGCACTGCGCTGGCCGTGCTGATCCTCAGCGAACCGCTGGAAGGGTTTCACGTTGTTGCGCTGCTGCTGGTAATTGCGGGAATTTGGCTGGCAGAAAGAAAGGCTGGGTAAGGCGCCCGGCATTTGCTGCTCGACACCTCTAAGCGCTGCGGCTCATCCAAACGGATGACGCGACGTACGGGGTGTACTGCTTAAGCTTTGAAGTTCGGCAGCGTATTATCGAGGTCAGTATTGCCGAGGAATTTCATCGTCACGCAGGGAGATTGCCATGAGTGAAGACGACGAAAGGGCCGCGGTCATTGCCGTGCTGGAAGCAGAAACGGACGCATGGCTGCGCCGGGATATCGATGCCCTGGCTACGCACTGGATTCACTCCCCTCAGTCGCGCCGCCTGTCCACGGTCGCGCATCACGGAACCCATGTCCAAGTGGGGTGGGACGCAATCCATGCGGCGTTCGTCGCCATGGCAAAACAGTATCCGAAAACATTTGATGAATCCCGCATCATCCGCGAACGGATGAGTATTGTCGTCAGGGGCGACATGGCTTGGGCCTCTTTCGATCAAATCGGCAAAAGGACAGGCGACGAGTTTGAACTTGCTGGCACGCAGCATGAGCTCAGGATTTTTCAGCGAATAGACGGAGAATGGAAGATCAACTGCAACGTCATCTTGCAGCGCAAGATTGATCAGGAGACATGCGCCCTGATAGAACTCAGCACTGACAAAAAGGTGCTGTGGCTGAACGGCTATGCCCACGACCAGATTAGCGATCACCCATCACTGGTGATAAACGGAGGACGGTTGCGGGTGCGCGACCGGGCGTTTGAGGCTGATCTCCAGGATGCCGTGGACTGGGCGAGCAAGCACCTCTACTGGAACTCGCCTCCGGTGGACGACGGCCATCGCGCACGAGCTGTGCTGCTCGGCGAAGACCTGAACGCATGCCCCGTGTTTTGCTGGGTATTTGTCGAGGATGGCAAGATTTTAGTGTCACTCAATGATGATCAACAGGTCAAACGCCGGGTTGCGGTGGCCCAAACTCTTTACGGCCTGACGGCGGCACAAACTCAGCTGGCGGAATTGCTTGCGCGGGGCCACGACCTTGCCCTTGCAGCAGAAAAGCTCGGGGTCAGCATCAATACGTTGCGCACGCACTTGCAGCGGCTGTTTGACAAGACCGGAGCCCGCACCCAATCCGCACTGGTTGGCATAATTCTCAGTGCAGATGCGCCAACGGCAAGGTGATCTTGAAGGTACCCGGCTACAAAGCATGAATCAACGAGCTGTCAACGGATGTGTCGCATCCACATCCGAAACAAGGTCGCCAGACACCGCTACAACCCGAGGGTATAACTGCCGTTGGCGTCGCCAAAATTTAACTGGTGGAAAGGAGGCATGAGATGTGAGCCCAACGGGGCTGGCAATTCAATCGCGCTGCGCTCTATGATGGACATTATGTCGATGTGGGATTGCAGATTGGAAGTGCGACGATGAACGGTGCGGAAAGCCTTGTCCACACGCTGGTGGCCAATGGCATTGACGTTTGCTTTGCCAATCCCGGCACCAGCGAAATGCATTTCGTCGCGGCCTTGGACCGCATTCCCGGCATTCGCTGCATCCCCGGCATGCAGGAAAACGTCGTGACCGGCATGGCCGATGGCTATCACCGCATCGCCCGCACCCCTGCCGCCACGCTGCTGCACTGCGGGCCGGGCCTCGCCAACGGGTTGGCAAACCTGCACAATGCGCGGCGCGCGCACTCGGGCGTTGTCAACATCGTCGGCGATCAGGCAACCTGGCACAGCCAATACGACCCGCCGCTTGCAGCTGACACAGCCGCCCTTGCCCGCACGGTTTCAAGCTGGGTGCGCACCAGCACGAGCGCGCAAAGTGTCGGCCGCGACGCCAGCGTCGCCATTCAGGCGGCAAAGACCAGCCCGGGGCAAATCGCCACGCTCATTCTTCCTGCCGACACTGCCTGGACCGAAGGCGGCATTACTGGAACGGCCCTGTCAACGCCGGCTCCGGAACACGTTGACCAGCACACGATCATCGAAGTCGCCAAGACCTTGCGCAGCGCAAGAAATGTCTTGCTGCTGCTCGGCGGACCCGCGCTGCGCGCGGAGGCGCAAGTTCATGCCGCGCGGATACAGGCAAAAACCGGCTGTCGCATCATGACCGAAATGTTCAACGGCCTGCACCAGCGGGGGCGCGGACGGCTGCCCCTGTCGCGCGTCCCCTTCTCGCCAGCACCTGCGCTTGCCGCCTTGGCCGACGTTGAGCATCTCATTCTGGCAGGCTCCAAAGGGCCGGTCGGCTTCTTCGCCTACCCCGGCGTGCCGAGCAGGCACTATCCGGAAACGGCGCAAGTGCAGGTTTTGGCGCGATTGGAACAGGACGCTGAAGCGGCGTTGCGCGCGTTGGCCGATGAACTCCGCTGCGCGCCCTCAACAGCCATGCCCAGTGGTGAACGCCCCGCTGCACCAACCGGTTTGCCGACATCCTTGGCCTTCGGCCAGATGCTGGCGGCAATCATGCCGGAAGAGTCCATCATCGTCGATGAAGGCATTTCATTTGCCTACGCCTTCTACGACGCCAGCCACAACGCGCCGCCGCATGACTGGATGAACGTCACCGGTGGCGCCATCGGCTACGGCCTTCCAGCGGCCACCGGCGCAGCGGTAGCGGGTAAAGGCCGCCGCGTCATCTGCCCGCAAGCCGACGGCTCGGGCATGTACACGCTGCAGGCACTGTGGACGCAGGCGCGCGAGAATCTGCCGGTGACCACGGTGATTCTAGCCAACCGGAAATATCAAATCCTGCTCGGAGAATACGCCAGTGTCGGCGCAACGCCCGGTCAGACGGCGATGGACATGCTCGACCTTGGCAGGCCGGACCTGGACTGGGTGAAACTGGCCAACGGGATGGGCGTTGAGGCGGCCAAGGCGGCGACGCTGGAAGAATGCGCGGCGCTGATGCGGGGGAGTTTTGGGCGCGATGGGCCGTTTGTGGTGGAATTGGTGATTTGAGGGGACCAGCCTTCCCCCTTGCGGGGTCGAAGGCGGGCACCATTCAACTAAGCCCCCGCCACGCCAAACAGCAGCTGCTTCGCCGACTGGAACTTCGGCGTCGCCCGAGATATCCTCCAGCGCTGCCTCGGGAAACGACTTGTCCAGATACAACAGCGCGATTGCATCGCCGCCGGGGCGGTCACCTCAACGCCCCGCCAAGACCGGCATCGGGGTATCACTTGACAAATTGTAACTTATAACTCACAAAGGCATATGCTGATCTTCAAACAATCAGCCACGTTTCGGAAGTGGCATGGCAAATTGAATGATGCCAAGGCAAAGGCCCTGATTGCAATGTGCTTGCATCGTTTGGCAAGTGGCAATGCGGGTGATGTCGCCTCTGTTGGTGATGGGGTCTGTGAGATGCGGATCCATTACGGGCCGGGCTATCGGGTTTATTTTCAGCAACGCGGTGACATTCTGATTTTGCTTTTATGCGGCGGCGACAAAAGCACGCAAGACAGGGATATCAAGACCGCCAAACTGGTTGCCTCGCAATGGTCAGACAACAACAGGGAATGATTGTGATGAAAGAGAATTTTTACGATTTCGATCCTGCTGAGATGCTGGATACGGATGAGGCCATCGAGGTGTTCCTGACTGAGGCCATGCAAACCGGCGACGCGAAATTTATCGCATCCGCGCTAGGAGTTGTGGCACGGGCAAAGGGCATGAGCAATATCGCCAAACAAACCGGGCTCGCCCGCGAGCATCTCTACAAATCCCTGAGTGAAAACGGAAATCCTACTCTGGAAACAACACTTGCCGTCATGAAGGCGATAGGCTTTCACTTCTCCGCAAAGCAGGATGCGGCTGCCTGATTCCAGGCAGCCGTGCGCACTTCGATCATGCCTCCGCCACGTCGAACTGCAGCCGTTTCGCCGACTGGAACTTCGGGTTTGCCCGGATATCCTCAAGCGCCGCCTCGGGGAACGGCTTGTCGAGATAGAGCAGCGCAATCGCGTCGCCGCCGGGGCGGTTGCGGCCGAGCTGGAAGTTGGCGATGTTGACGTCGTGCTTGCCGCAGAGCGTGCCGAGGAGGCCGATGATGCCCGGCGCGTCGGCGTTGGTGGTGTAGAGCATGTGGCGGCCGACTTCGGCGTCGAGGTTGATGCCCTTGATCTGGATGAAGCGCGGCTTGCCGTCGGAAAAGCAGGTGCCGGCGATGGTGCGGGTCCGGTGCTCGGTTTTCACCGTCAGCTTCATGTAGCCGTCAAACATGCCGGACTTGTCACGCTTGATTTCCGACAGCATGATACCGCGCTCCTTGGCCATGATCGGCGCGGAGACCATGTTGACGTCGGCAACTTGCGGGCGGATGAGACCTGCCAGCGTTGCTGATATCAGCGCCTTGGTGTTCATCGATGCGGTCGAGCCGTCGAACAGGATTTCCACTTCCTGGATCGGCTCGTCAGTAACCTGCCCGACAAAGGCACCGAGGCATTCCGCCAGCCTGACGAAAGGCTTCAGGCGCGGCGCTTCTTCTGCCGAAATCGAGGGCATGTTGATGGCGTTTGAGACTGCGCCCTTGATCAGATAATCCGACATTTGTTCGGCCACCTGCAGCGCCACATTCTCCTGCGCCTCGGAGGTCGACGCACCGAGGTGCGGCGTGCAGACGACGTTGTCGAGCTTGAACAGCGGCGAGTCAGTGGCTGGCTCCGTCTCGAACACGTCGAGACCCGCGCCCGCCACCTTGCCGGACTTGAGCGCTTCCAGAAGCGCCGTCTCGTCAATCAGCCCGCCGCGCGCGCAGTTGATAATGCGCACGCCGGTCTTCATCCGGGCAATCGCCTCGGCGTTGATGATGTTGCGGGTGCGGTCGGTCAGCGGCGTATGCAGTGTAATGAAGTCCGCGCGCTCGAACAACTCTTCCAGTTCCACCTTCTCAACGCCAAGATCGCCCGCACGCTGCTCAGACAGGAACGGATCAAACGCCAGCACATGCATTTTGAGGCCGACGCCCCGCGAGGCGACGATGGAGCCGATGTTGCCGCAGCCGACGACGCCCAGCGTCTTGCCGGTAATTTCAACGCCCATGAAGCGGTTCTTCTCCCACTTGCCCGCGCGGGTCGATGCATCGGCCTCCGGAAGCTGGCGAGCCACGGCGAACATCATCGCCACCGCATGTTCCGCCGTGGTGATCGAATTGCCGAACGGCGTGTTCATGACAATGATGCCGCGCCGCGAGGCAGCCGGGATATCGACATTGTCAACGCCGATGCCGGCGCGCCCGATGACCTTGAGCCTGGTCGCCGCAGCGATCAGCTTTTCAGTCGCCTTGGTAGCGGAGCGGATGGCAAGACCGTCATACTGACCGATGACTTCGAGGAGCTTGTCTTTGTCCTTGCCGAGATCAGGCAAATAATCGACCTCAACGCCACGGTCCTTGAAAATCTGCACGGCGGTTTTGGAAAGCTTGTCGGAAACGAGAACGCGGGGTGCCATGGTGGTTATCTCCGTTTAAATCCCCTTGTGGGACGAGAGTGAAATTCCGGTATTCCCTTCTCCCCGCCTCTTGCGGGGAGAAGGTGCCCGAAGGGCGGATGAGGGGCAGCGCAAAAGACGGAGGGAAGAGCAAATCTGACGCGCTGCAAGATTTCGAACGTTGGCGCTGCCCCTCATCCGGCCCGTTGGGCCACCTTCTCCCCGCAAGTGGCGGGGAGAAGGGGAGTCGTCAATTCATGCGGAAACCTTCAGCGCGGCCTTCTGCGTCTCGAACGCAAAGTCGAGCCAGCCTGTCAGCGCCTTGATGTCGGCAGTTTCAACCGTCGCGCCGCACCAGATGCGCAGGCCCGCTGGCGCATCGCGGTAAGAGCCGATGTCGAACGCGACGCCTTCCTTTTCCAGCTGCGAAGCAATCGCCTTGGCGAAGTTGGCTTGGTGCTCTTTGTCAAGCGCCAGAATGTCCGGATCATTGATCACCAGACAAACCGACGTGTTCGAGCGCGTTGCGGGAACCTTGGCCAGATTTGCCAACCACTTTGATTGGTCAACAAATCCGTTCAGCGCCGCCGCATTGGCATCCGCCCGTCCGATGAGACCTTTGAGGCCGCCGACAGACTGTGCCCACTGCAGCGCATCAATGTAATCCTCGACACAGAGCATCGACGGCGTGTTGATTGTCTCACCGGAGAAAATTCCCTCGATCAGCTTGCCACCGGAGGTCAGGCGGAAAATCTTTGGCAGCGGCCATGCGGGCTTGTAGGTTTCCAGCCGCGCGACCGCACGGGGAGAGAGGACGATCACGCCATGCGCGCCCTCGCCGCCCAGCACTTTCTGCCATGAGAAAGTCACGACATCGAGCTTGGAAAAATCCAATCCTTGAGCAAACGCCGCCGAGGTGGCGTCGCAGATCGTCAGGCCTTTGCGGTCAGCCGGAATGAAATCCGCATTTGCGACCCGCACCCCCGAGGTGGTGCCGTTCCATGTGAAAACAACATCATTGTCGAAATTGATTGAAGCCAGATCCGGCAACTCGCCATAACGCGCGATAATTGAGCGGGCATTGTCGAGTTTCAGTTGCTTGACCACGTCGGTCACCCAGCCTTCGCCGAAGCTCTCCCATGCGACCATGTCAACGCCGCGCGCGCCGAGCAGCGACCACATCGCCATTTCGACAGCGCCGGTGTCAGACGCAGGCACTATGCCGATGCGATACCCGGCAGGGACTTGAAGCACCTCGCGGGTCAAGTCGATGGCCAGCTTCAGTTTGCTCTTGCCAATCTTGGCGCGGTGTGAGCGGCCGAGCGGCGCGTCCTTGAGCGCATCCAGCGACCAATTGGGGCGCTTGGCACAGGGACCTGAGGAGAAATTGGGATTTGCGGGACGGTTGCCCGGCTTGGTGTTGGTCATTGCGGCTATCCTTCCAGATAGTGGCCCCTCGTTGGGGAGGGGTGGCCCGCGTCGGCTTTTATGGAAAGGCGATTTGCCCGTCAAGCGCCATTGTTCAGATGCGACATTTCATGCCCCGAAAGCGAAAAAGGCGGGCACTTGGCCCGCCCTGATATGATGACAGGTTCCGGCATTACCAGATTGCGTAGCGCAGACCGGCCTTGATCTGGTGGGTGGAGAAGCCGTCGTCGGAGCCTTGCGTGCCGGTAGCTCCAAGTGCAGCTGTGGCCGGGTCAAACCCGAACATCGCGCCGCCGGCGACGTGGGAGTAGCGGTAACCGAGGTCGAACTTGAGGTTCTTGGTCAGATCATACGATGCGCCGGCCATGACTGCCCAAGCAAAACGCCAAGATGAAAGGCCCGGATGCGTTGCCGAGTAGCCGCAGGTGGCAATCGCCGCGCCAGTCGCGTCAAAGCATTCGGCAACGTTGGACAGGTCGGCATACTTGATGTTGGCCACGCCGAGACCGCCCCCAAGATATGGCGTCACACCGACAAAGGTACCGAGATCAGCATAGACGTTGGCCATCGATTCCCAGGCGGTGACCGTGGTGGTATCCACGGAGCGACAGCCGACCGCTGTCGGGAAGCCGATCGCGCAGGGTGCAGGATCTGAGTCGGTACCATAAACGCCGCGCTTCCAGTATCCAACGGTCGCATCGGCGCGCAGGAAGCTGTTGAACTGGTAACCGCCGCCAACGCTCCAGTCGCCGCCGGCCTGATAGTCAAAATTGTCATAGTCCGCCGCGCCATAGGCGTAGGTGACAGGAGGCCCGGCAGAAGCCACGCCATAGGTGCGGTATGAGCCTGTGGTGCTGGATGCGAAATCATAGGAGATGTCACCGCGGATATACCAACCTGTCCCGATTTCAACCGGAACATAGGGGTCTTCCTGCGGCGCGTTGATGATGTTGTCGAGATCGGCCGCAAGCGCGGAACCGCTCATCAGTGCTGCAAAGGTTAATATCGACAATAGTCTTGAGGCACGGCGCATGGGCTTACTCCAGTAAATGACCCGGGGATGCGGCAACGCACTGCACCCGATGGGTCTGACTATTAACCATAAAGATTAAGTGGCGGTTAAGCATGCGGGCCAATTTGCGGCTTGCATCATCGCAAAACAAAACCGCCCGGCAAGGATGACGGGCGGTCTGAAAAGTCGTCTTGATGTTACTTGTAGACAGCCGGTTCCGGCTGATATTCCACAACCTGCGGTGCGGCTGCGCAGCGTGCATTGGAGCCGCCGAACGAATAGCGCAGGCCCGCGCGCACTTCGTGGACGTTGAAGCCGCGATCCTGGCCGGGGCCGTTGAAGTTTGCATAGCTGAACATGTCACCACCGCCAACACGGGTATAGCGATAGCCGCCGTCGAGCTCAATCTTGTCATTCACGCAGTAGGACGCACCGGCCATGAGAGCGAACGCGCCGCGCATGGACTTCCTGCCGCCATGAACGGTGACAACAGTGCCATCATCGTTGGAAAGATCAGCCCACTTGATGTGCGCAACGCCGATACCGGCACCAACGTAAGGCGTAATGCCGTGATAGGTCCCAAGATCAGCGTAAGCGTTGGCAAGAACAACCCATGCATTCATGCTCGACGTATCGGTTGACGCACATGGCACGGCAGGTGAGCCGCAGGTGCCTGTGGTAGAGCCACGAAAGTTTGCCTTCATCCAATAGTCAGCAGTAAGGTCAACACGGAAATGCTTGCTGACATTGTAGCCGATGCCGCCGCCGAGCGACCAGGAATCATCAATGTCTGTCGTGGCGAATTCGCTCGTGCCGCCGCTGACGGCATAGATCGACCCACGCATCTTGGCGCGGTGATAATCCACATCGCCGCGGATATACCAGCCACCGGAAGATTCGATGATCACCGGTGCGGGTTGCTCGATAACGGTCGGCATCTCGGGCTCGGGAATGTCAGCCGCGCGGGCTGCATTGGCTGAGACGGCGAAGGCAGTGCCCAACAGCAGGGAAAGTGCGAAATTCTTCATTGATCCAAAATTCTTCATTGATCCATGTCCTCAACGAAGGCAGCCGCATGATACACATACGCGCAGCCGTGTTACGTTCAGGACGGATAATGTCCGGTAAAGGTTAAGCAGCGTTTAACCCTGTTGATTCACCACGAATATTTTTAATTTAAGCGAAAATGGCGGACCGGCTTATGCGGCTGACTTCAGCGATCCGATCACCGAAACAATGTCATCCACCACCGACTCGACCAGAATGCTGTCGTCGCCTTCAGCCATTACGCGGATCAAAGGTTCGGTACCGGACGGGCGGATCACCACGCGGCCGCTCTTGCCAAGCCGGTCGCGTCCTTCGTCAATGGCGCTGATGACTTTCTTGTCCTCAAGCGGCTTGCCGCCGGAGAAGCGCACGTTTTTCAAAAACTGTGGCACCGCCTCAAACTTGGCGCACACCTCCGAAACCGGCTTGCCCGCCTTCTGGACGCAGGTCAGCACCTGCAGCGCCGAGATCAAGCCATCGCCGGTGGTCGAGAAATCCGACAGCACAATATGGCCGGACTGCTCGCCGCCGACATTGAAACCATGCTCGCGCATGTGTTCGACAACATAGCGGTCACCAACCTTGGTACGGATCAATTCTAGGCCCTTGCCATCCAGAAACCGCTCCAGACCAAGGTTCGACATGATCGTCGCAACAATCCCCGGCGCGGTCAGCCGGCCGGTCGCCTGCCAATCCTCGCCGATCACCGCCATCAACTGGTCTCCGTCCACCACACTCCCACGCTCATCGACAATCAACACCCGGTCGGCATCGCCATCCAGTGCTATACCGATATCGGCGCGCACTTCGTGGACCTTTTTCTGCAAATTCAACGGATGCGTCGAGCCGCAATCCTCGTTGATGTTGGTGCCGTTAGGCTCATCGCCAATGACCACAACATCCGCGCCGAGTTCCCACAACACGTTGGGGGCAACCTTATATGCCGCACCATTGGCGCAATCGATGGCAATGCGCAGGCCCGACAGCGACATGTCGCGTGGCAGCGTGCGCTTGGCAAACTCGATGTAGCGGTCATGAATGCCGTCAATGCGCTTGGCCCGGCCAAGATCACCATTGTCAGCGAGCGTCTTCGACATGTCCTGGCCGAGAAGCCGCTCAATTTGCAACTCAAGCTCGTCAGATAGCTTGTAGCCGTCAGGCCCGAACAGCTTGATGCCATTGTCATGGTAGGCATTATGGGAGGCCGAGATCATCACGCCGACATCAGCGCGCAGCGAGCGCGTCAGCATCGCCACAGCTGGCGTCGGGATCGGCCCGAGCAGGAACACATCCATGCCCGCAGCGGTAAACCCGGCGACAAGCGCGTTTTCAATCATGTAACCGGAAAGCCGCGTGTCCTTGCCGATCACCACACGGTGACGGTGGTCGCCGTTGCGGAACGCGACGCCGACAGCCATGCCGACCTTCATCGCAATGTCCGGCGTCATCGGAAAGCGGTTCGCACGGCCACGGATGCCGTCGGTGCCGAAATATTTTCTTGTCATTGTTGTCCAAGCCCTGACTGCGCGCCCGCCCGCTTCTGCCATATATGCGGCTGGCACTGCATATCACAATCTGTAATCAATCATTAACATAAGAGAAAAAACTTTAAGACATCATTAACCGCCGTCAGCGCGGTATCTGACACAAGGCAGGCCATCGACATGAAAAACCCGCCAACCGGCGGGTTCTTCGTCAAAGTATCTGCAAGTCTCTTCAGCCCTGCGGCTGCGGCTCCATGCCCGGTTCCTCGCCCTTGCGAGGTTTCGATTTGCCGGTGCCGGCTTTCGGAACAGTCGTGCCGCGCGACGGCGTGTCATCGCCCATATCGCGGCTCGGCTTCTGGCCGGAAATCAGCGCGGTGATCTCATCGCCAGACAGTGTTTCATATTCAAGCAGGCCGAGCGCAATCACCTCAAACTCCTTGCT
>JANMQE010000712.1:0-2712 GCA_031370195.1 Phyllobacteriaceae bacterium | reverse complement strand
GTTGACGAGGGGCTGCGCTGGGTGGCGCCGATCGGCACGCAGATGCGCATTGCCACACAGGATGTCGAGATTGCGGGCGTCACAGTTCCAAAAGACGCGCCGATTGCCGCCGTGCTTTCATCTGCCAACCATGACGAAGACCAGTTTGAAGATGGTGGTAGTTTCAACATGGCAAGGCCAAAGGCGTCCTCCGCCACCTTCGGCTTCGGCGGCCATTTTTGTGCCGGAAAATGGTTTGCAAAAGCGCAAATCGAAATTGCCTTGCGCGTGTTGATCGACCGCTATCCTGCACTTCGCATCGACCGTGAACAGATGCCCGTCTTTCGGGGATGGGAGTTCCGTGCGCCAACCAGCCTGAATGTCATTTTGAACTGAAAGTCCGATAATGTCCCAAATCGAGATCGACCGCCTGCGTCATATTCCCGTCAGTGCAGGCGCCTTGTTTATCGGAGGTAAGCATGTTGAGGCCAGTGATGGCGGAATGCTTGATGTTGTTTCGCCTATTGACGGCAAGGTTTTCACGACCATTGCACGTGGCTCTGCCTTGGATGCAAACCTTGCCGTGGCTTCGGCCCGCAAGGCGTTCTACAGCGGCGTCTGGTCGCGCGCCGCGCCAGCCGAACGCAAGAAGGTGATGCACCGCATCGCCGATCTCATTGAGAAACACGCGCTCGAACTTGCCGTGCTTGGCGTGCGCGACAATGGCACGGAAATCTCGATGGCGCTGAAGGCGGAGCCGAGCACCGCGGCGGGAACCTTTCGCTATTATGCCGAAGCCATCGACAAGGTCTACGGCGAAGTCGCGCCCACCGCCCCCAACATTCTCGGCCTCATCCACCGTGAGCCTGTCGGCGTCGTCGCGGCGATTGTGCCGTGGAACTTTCCGATGATGATCGGCTCGTGGAAAATCGCGCCCGCGCTTACGGCGGGAAATTCTGTGGTGTTGAAGCCCGCGGAAGTCGCCTCGCTTTCGTTACTGCGACTGACGGAGATTTGTTCTGAGGCAGGGCTACCGGATGGCGTGCTGAACGTCGTCACTGGCAAGGGCTCGGTCTGCGGTGAGGCGCTCGGCCTCCACATGGATGTGGATGTGATGGCGTTCACGGGGTCCGGCTTTGTCGGCCGCAAGTTGATGGAATACTCCGCCCGTTCCAACATGAAGCGTTGCTATCTGGAACTCGGCGGCAAGTCTCCGAACGTGGTTTTCGCCGACGCGCCAGACCTCGACCAAGCCGCTAAGATTTCCGCCTATGGCATCTTCCGCAATTCCGGACAGGTCTGCGTGGCAGGGTCACGGCTGCTGGTGGAAGAGAGCATCCACGACCAGTTTGTGGAAAAAGTGTCTTCCATCGCATCGAAAATCAAGGTTGGCGATCCGCTTGATCTGAGCACCGAAGCCGGTGCGGTCACCAGTCTGGACCAGTTGGAAAAAGACCTCGAGTTCGTCCATCGCGCCGGGGCAGAAGGCGGACTTCTGCAGACGGGTGGCAAGCGCATTCTTGAGGAAACTGGCGGTTTCTACATGTCGCCAACGGTATTTTCCGGCATTGATCCGAAGATGCATCTTGCACAGGAGGAAGTGTTCGGGCCGGTGCTCGGCGTGATGAAATTCAAGGACGAGGCGGATGCGGTGCGCATTGCCAATTCCACCGTTTATGGATTGGCTTCGGCGGTTTGGACGTCGAACCTTTCCAAGGCACACCGCATGGTGCGCAACATCCGGGCAGGCGTCGTTCATGTGAACACTTATGGCGGGTCGGACAACACTGTGCCGCTCGGCGGTGTCGGCCAGTCCGGCAATGGGCACGACAAGTCATTGCACGCGCTAGACAAGTTCTCTGAGCTGAAAACGGCCTGGATACAGCTCTGACCAGAAAATATGTATATTCACAAGCGTGCTGAAAATACATATGATGGGTCATGAGCAATCAAACCGACATGATCGTTGAGCATATCGTCAAACGCATCGAAGACGGCACTTTGTCCCCAGGCGATGTGCTGGAAGAGAGGGCGCTGGTCAGCGAATTTGGCCTCTCCAGAACACCGGTGCGCGAAGCGCTGCTGCAACTAGATGCAGTTGGCATTCTGCGGCGCAAAGCGCGGGGCGGGGCGGAAGTGTTTCAGCCGACGCTGGAGGAATTCCTCGCCATCCTCGAAGTTCATGCCAAGCTCGAAGGTCACGCCGCGGCGCTCGCCGCACGGCGCCTGTCTGTCGATGATGCCGCCGCGCTGGAACGCGCCTGCGCTGCGTGCGATCACCATGTCACAACGCTCGCAGACTCCATGCCGAACGCTTACTATAAGCACAATCTCGGATTCCACAAAACTGTCGGCCTTGCCGCACACAATCCATTTTTGATGGAGATGATCCGCACCAATGGTCGCAAACTGCTCGCCTATTACCGCGCCCGTTACGCCTATAAGGGCAGCATTCCGCAATCAGCCATCGAGCACCGCAAGATCGCGGCGTTGATTGTTGACCGGGACGTGACGGGAGCAGAGGAAGCCATGGTCAAGCATGTGACATTTGACAGCGTGACCGCGATGGACCTCATCGCCATGCTGTCAAAGTCACGTTAGCTAACCAGTTGAATTATCGAGAAACTTCACGATCCACTGTGCAAATTTGGCACCTTCCGCCGGTGCGCTCAGGGATTGGCGGCTTGCAGCAATCGTTTCAACATCAAGCCTTGATTCAAGCTCTTCCAAAAG
>JANMQE010000784.1:0-2987 GCA_031370195.1 Phyllobacteriaceae bacterium | reverse complement strand
ATATCAATGGGTTGGCGGCGTTTTGCTGCGGGATAAGTCTGCTGGCGTTCGCTGCTGTGATTCGGGATCGACAGGGGAGAATGGCGCACTGCCGCAAGACGGGGTGATCGCCGCACCATTGCCCTACAGCCAGCCGAGCGCGGCCATGCCTCGCAGGGTTATGAACAGGCCGAGTGTCATGACGAAGGCGCCGGAAATCAGCGGCAGGCGATCGGACCATTTGCTCAAACCGGTGAACCGGCTTGCGGCCTTGGCTGTGCCCCACGCGGCGGCAACGCCGACTGCGACGAGGGTGGCGGCAAGGCCAAATGAGAAAGCTGCGACCATGACGATGCCGAGGCCGAACTGTTTGAATTGCAGGCAGACCAGCAGCACGGCGATGGCGGACGGGCAGGGGAGCAAGCCGCCGGTGAAACCGAACCATGCGATTTCGCCGTTGCTGACTTGCTTGCGGCCGGCGAACTTGGATTCGATCTCGTGCCGGTGCGCTGCTTCATGGGCGTCTTCCCCATCTTGCGCACCGTGGTCGTGAGAGCCGTGGTTGTGCGAACTGTGGTCATGCGCATTGTGGTCATGGCCGTGTGGCTGAACGCGGGATATTATCTTGCGGGCTGACAAGACAAGGCGGGCGGCCAGCGCAATGATCAGCAGGCCGGATATCAGAATCAGCCATGGTTCGGCCTTGTCGAGGATGAGCTTGTCGCCGAGATAGAAGCCCGCGAGCGCCAAAGCCCAGACAACAATCGTGTGGCCGATGGCAGCGGAAACTCCGAGGAGCGCTGCTTGCGCGCTGGTTCCCCGGATGGCGACGATGAAGGCGGCCATCAGCGATTTGGAATGACCCGGCTCCAGCGCATGCAATGCGCCGAGAAGGATGGCAACCGGCAGGTAAAGCCAAGGGTTCCCAGCGCCGTTTTCGATGATCGATGAAATGTCCGGCATGGGGCTCACAGATACTTGGCCAGCTGTTTCAGCTCGCTGATGTTGACCTTGCTGTCAGCGCCGGGCTCATCTTCAAGGCAATGCTCGATATGATCATGGATCAGTTCGCGCTTGGCATTGGCAACCGCGCCTTCGACGGCGTGAAGCTGCTGGGCGATGTCGAGGCAGGGCTTGCCCTGCTCGATCATGGCGATGACCGAGCGCAGATGGCCTTCGGCGCGCTTGAGGCGGGTGATGATCTGGGGGTGGGTACTGTGCATAATTTATCCTATCCTGGGGGATAGGATATGTCAAACTCGTCTGACCGCGTTGCGGGCGGTGCGTGAGGACATTACGGCGGCGGGAATCACTGGCGTTGTCAATTTCGATGATGCGTTTACCGGGGCTCGGGAGGCTCGCAAGTATCATAGTTTGTAATAATATCAGGTGCTTACGCGACGCTTCGGAATTGGAGAGTTTAGTTGTGACGCGCGTGCTGTTTGATGATGTGCCCCCTCATCTGCCTGTCGGCATCTTCTCCCCACAAGAAATGTGGGGAGAAGACGGATTATCGCCTAACTTCGTGGCGCTCAGCTCAAATGCAGCGTCACCCAGCCGTTCCGCCAGAGGGTCTTGCGATGGTAGAGGGCTTGGGCGCGGTAGGCGGCGAGGACGCGGTCTCTTTGGGTGGCGAGTATGCCGGAGAGGATGATGTCGCCACCGCGTGACAGGTGGCGGGCCATTTGCGGGGCGAGTTGCATCAGCGGGCGAGCGAGGATGTTGGCGACGATCAGGTCAAACGGCGCGGCCTGGCGGATTTCGGCGCGGTGGAAGCTGGCGGCGGTTTCGCAGGCGACCCATGCGGCCGTCTTGTTCAGCCTGACATTGTCTTTGGCGACGCGGGTGGCGACGGGGTCGATGTCAGTGGCGAGCACCGGCACGTGCGCGAGACGGGCGACGGCAATGGCGAGGACGCCGGAGCCGGTGCCGAGATCGAGCGCATTGCGTGGTTTGCGATTGCGGACGACTTCGCTGATCATTTCGAGGCAGCCGGATGTGGTGCCATGGTGGCCGGTGCCGAAGGCTTGGGCGGCGTCAATCTCGATGGCGATCTCGCCGGATTTGGCGCTGCCGCGGTCATGCGAGCCGTGCACGATGAAGCGTCCTGCGCGGACGGGCGGCAGCAGATCGAGCGCGTGGGTGACCCAGTCGATATCCGGCAGGTTTTCCAGGCCGAGGGGGAGGCCGAAGAAGTCTGAGCCCAGAGCCTGTTCGAGGCGGGCGCGGGATTCATCGACGATGTCGGTATCGACGTAAAGCGAGACTTCGTGGATGTCTTTATCCTCATCGACCTCAAGGATCGAGACAGGGAAGCCGTCATCATCGAACGCCTGCTCGACCAGACGGAAGATGCGCTCGGCCTCCAGCCTTCCGGCGGACAGGTAAAATCGGGATTGGGACATAAGGGGCAGGACCTTTTGATTTTGATGAAAAGGCGGGCAAATGGCTGCAATCTGCTGCGTCAAACCGCTCGAACGGGCTTTAGAGCAATATGACTTCCGCTGGAATCACATTCAGCGGGTGCTTTTGCGTCAATACCGGCGAAAAGACCCTTGAACGCATTTTAGCCCGTCCTTCGCGCTTTTCCTTGCATATTTTTGCCCTTTACCCGCCTTTTCATCAAAATCAAATGGTCCTGCCCCAGGCGAATTCAGAGCTTGTCGAGGCGCTTCATTTTGGCGAGCGCAGTATCAGGATCTTCGTCATAGGCAATGGTGCCATGGAAGCGGGCGTTGGAATCGAGCAGGAACACCAACGCTGTATGGTCCATGGTATAGTCGCCGCCGGAGGTTTCGATTTTCTTGAAATAAACGCCCCAAGCCTTTGCCATTGCTGCAACTTTATCCTTGTCGCCGGTGATTCCTGTGACGCGGTCTGTGACGTTCGAGATATAGTTTTTCAAGAGTTCCGGCGTGTCGCGTTCGGGGTCTATGGACACGAAGAAGGCGCGCATGGATTTGCCTTCATCGCCGAGCTTGTCGAACCAGTCTTTCATTTCAAAAAGT
>JANMQE010000777.1:0-2054 GCA_031370195.1 Phyllobacteriaceae bacterium | reverse complement strand
GCCTCGTTTGCGGTGAAAATGCCGATGTGGCCGGTGCACACGTGGCTCCCGGATGCGCACGTTGAAGCGCCGACGGCTGGTTCTGTCATTCTGGCGGCGATCCTGTTGAAGATGGGCGGATACGGCTTTCTGCGCTTCTCGCTGCCGATGTTCCCGTTGGCGTCAGCTGATCTTGCGCCGCTGGTTTATGCACTTTCGGTCATCGCCATCATCTACACCTCGCTCGTCGCGCTCGTACAAGAAGACATCAAGAAGCTGATCGCCTATTCGTCCGTTGCCCACATGGGCTATGTGACAATGGGCATCTTCGCCGCCAATGCCCAAGGCGTGCAGGGCGCGCTCTTCCAGATGCTGAGCCACGGCCTGGTCTCCGGCGCGCTGTTCCTCTGCGTCGGCGTGGTCTACGACCGCATGCACACCCGCGACATCGCCGCTTACGGCGGCCTCGTCAACATCATGCCGAAATATGCTGTCGCCTTCATGATATTCACAATGGCCAATGTCGGCCTGCCCGGAACATCCGGCTTCATTGGCGAATTCCTGACGCTCCTCGGCATCTTCCGCGTCAACACGTGGGTCGCGTTCTTCGCCACTTTCGGCGTCATCCTGTCGGCGGTCTACGCGCTCTATCTCTATCGCCGCGTGATCTTCGGCGTCTTGGAGAAGGACAGTTTGAAAGGTCTCCTTGATCTGAGCACCCGCGAAAAGACGCTGCTCTATCCGCTGGTCATTCTGGTTATCTTCTTCGGCGTCTATCCCAAGCCCGTGTTTGATGCGACGGCAGCGTCCGTCGACAATCTCGTGAACCAATATTCCGCCGCTGTCGCTGCCGCTCCTGCGGCGGTGACGCCGTGATAAGTTAAGGAAAGGCGACAGCAATGCCGGCCGAATTGATCTCTGCCCTGACACTGGCGGCGCCGGAGCTTCTGGTGGCCATCAGCGCTTTGGTTTTGCTGATGGTCGGCGCCTATGGCGGCCCGAAAATCGGTCCGCTGGTCGCCTGGCTCTCCGTTGCCGTACTCGCCGTTGCAGGCCTTCTGGTCTGGCAGTCGGGCGTTGGCACTGTCTTCGGTGGTGGCTATGTCAACGACGCTTTCGCCAAGTTCATGAAATTGCTGACGGTTATCGGAGCTCTGGTCACGCTCGCCATGTCGATGGAATTCGCCAAGCGCGAAAAGTTCGACATGTTTGAGTTCCCGATCCTGATATTGCTGGCCACACTCGGCATGATGCTCATGGTCTCGGCCAACAATCTTCTGGCGCTCTACATGGGCCTCGAACTTCAATCGCTGGCGCTCTATGTCGTTGCGGCGATCAACCGTGACAATTTGAAATCAACAGAAGCCGGACTCAAGTATTTCGTCCTCGGCGCGCTGTCATCCGGCATGCTGCTCTATGGCATCTCGCTGGTCTATGGCTTCACCGGCCAGATCGGATTCGATGCCATTGCACAGGCGCTGACCGGCACGGAGCGGCAGGTCGGCTTGCTGTTCGGCCTCGTTTTCATAATCGCCGGACTGGCATTCAAGATTTCCGCCGTGCCTTTCCACATGTGGACGCCGGACGTTTATGAGGGCGCACCGACCCCTGTCACAGCCTTCTTTGCGTCCGCGCCCAAGATGGCCGCAATGGCAATGCTTGTGCGCGTGGTCATGGACGGCTTCAAGCCGGTCACCACCGATTGGCAGCAAATCATCGTCTTCATCTCGATCGCCTCGATGGTCCTCGGCGCATTTGCCGCCATCGGCCAGACCAATATCAAGCGGCTGATGGCCTATTCTTCCATCGGCCATGTCGGCTTCGCGCTCGTCGGCCTTGCCGCAGGTTCGGAAGCCGGCGTGCGCGGTGTTGCTATCTATATGATCATCTATCTCGTCATGACGCTCGGCACCTTCGCCTTCATCCTGTCGATGCGCACCAAGGACAATCAGGTCGAGCAGATCGCCGACCTTGCCGGGCTTTCCAAGACCAACCCGATCCGCGCGCTCATCCTCACCATATTGATGTTCTCGCTGGCCGGTATCCCGCCGCTGGCCGGCTTTTTTGCGAAATGG
>JANMQE010000759.1:0-3034 GCA_031370195.1 Phyllobacteriaceae bacterium | reverse complement strand
CCATTGCTGTCTCAAGCCAACTGCCGCTGCCGATATGACTGGTAATGCTGGCACAATCTGAAGGTTATTCTCCATATGATTTCGAGACTTTTCGCGGTGGTTCTCGCCGTTGTTGCCGCTTTGACTTTTTCTGCACCTGTGTCTGCCAGTCCCTATGATGCTATCATTTCCAAATATGCCCGCAGCTACGGCGTGCCGGTCAGTCTTGCCAAGGCTGTGGTGCAAATCGAAAGTGGCTTCCGCCCGAATACGCGCGGCAAGGCGGGCGAGATCGGGCTCATGCAGGTCAAACTTTCGACGGCGCGGGGAATGGGCTACACCGGCTCGGCGAAGGCGCTTTATCATCCTGATACCAACATCCGCTACGGCATGAAATATCTGGCGATGGCGCACAAGATTGGCGGCAAAACGACGTGCGGCACCATCTTGCGTTACAATGCCGGGCATGGCGCCACGCGGATGAATCCGACTTCGGCGCGGTATTGCACCAAGGTGAAGCGCGTCATGGGCGTCAGCGCGTAATCTTTCCGTTTGCCTTTTGGCGGCTGGCGAGGTTTAACCGCGCCGCCAGCAGGCCGGGCGGCCGCGCATGTCAAAAGCCGAAAGGCGGCTTGTGAGGAAAGTCCGGGCTCCACGGAAAAACGGCGCCGGTTAACGGCCGGCGGGGGCGACCCCAGGGAAAGTGCCACAGAGAACAGACCGCCCGCCAACGCCTTCGGGTTTTGGTGTGGTCAGGGTGAAACGGTGGGGTAAAAGCCCACCGCGCGAGCGGCAACGCAAGCGGCACGGCAAACCCCGCCGGGAGCAAAACCGAATAGGGACACCGTGAAAGGGGCAACCCTTTCAGCCCGTTCCGGGGCAGGTGTCCGGGTGGGTTGCATGAGGCGGATGGCAACATCCGTCCAAGAGGAATGGCCGCCACGTTGGGGGTGACCCCGGCCATACAGAACCCGGCTTACAGGCCTGCTGGCCCGTATCTCGTCCAAATCCGCGCTGGCGGGCTGCAAATGTCGGTTTGCTGCGCTCCGGTGCTCACGGACTTATGTCCGCTCCGCTCCGGTGCTCGCAAGCCGCCATTTTCGCCACGCCATCACGAATTTGGCTCGAGATACGTTGGCGCTTGAGTGGACCGCGACGTCCGCGCCGGTTCTCGCGAACCGCGCCATTTGACTTGCCGCAACAAGTTTTTGGACCGGGTGCAAAAAATAGATTTCCGACCAGCCCAATGAGCAACGCTGCGCGGTTCGCTGCCATCTTGCTGAATTAATTGCAAAAATCCTATTGCTCGGTTGTTTTTGTGGCAATTGCAAAATAGCTTGCGGTTATCCCGGGTTTTTTTGTTTTCTTGCAAATAATTTTCGGTGCCATGTCGAAATACGCGGGTCTGTCACGTCCTTGGGATATCGGAACACAAAAAGGAGAAACCGATATGTCACTTCCCGTCACGACACTCTACGCGCTGCCACTGATTGCGATATTTTTTCCGTTGTGGATTGCCGTTTCGTCTGCCCGTTCAAACTTGAACTGCTCGATTGGCGACAATGGCGACAAGAGCCTGCTGTTTGTTATCCGCAAGCACGGTAATTTCATTGAATGGGTGCCGTTTGTCCTTGTCCTGATGATCCTTGCCGAAGCGCAGGGCACAGGCGCGGTGTGGCTGCATGCTGCAGGGATACTGCTGGTCATCGGGCGTCTTGCACATCCGTTTGGTCTCAAGATTGACAACGCCGCGCATCCTTTGCGCTATGTCGGCAACGGCTCGAACATGCTTTCCGTCGCCATCCTCGCCGTCGCGCTCGTGCGCATTGCAACCGGCTTCTGATCATCTGAATTGAAGGAACACGACTATGAAGTACATGGCACTTATTTATTCTGACCCGACAAAAGAGCCTGCCTATGGCACACCGGAATTCGGAGCGATGATGGGCGGCTACTTTGCCTTCAACGAACGCCTCAAGGCGGACGGGATTGACTTTTCCGGCGAAGCGTTGAAGGGCATTGAAACAGCGACTTCGCTGCGGCTAAGGGGCGGCAAGGTTGAGACCATGGACGGGCCATTTGCGGAAACCAAGGAGCATCTTGGCGGCTACTATGTCATTGATGTGCCCGATCTCGACACGGCGCTGCGCTATGCGGCGATGATCCCCACGGCGCAATTCGGCACTGTCGAGCTGCGGCCATTGATGGATTACAACCCGTCGGGAAACTGACATGAGCACTTTCGCCTCCGGTGCTGTCGCTGTCACACAGGCACTCAATGCCATTGGCCGCGACGACCGGGGGCGGCTTTTGTCTGCGCTGATTGCCCGCATCCGCAACTTTCAACTGGCTGAGGATTGTCTGCAGGAGGCAATGATTTCTGCGGTGACGCATTGGGCGCGCAACGGTTTGCCTTCGTCACCGCACGGATGGCTTTTGCAAGTGGCTTGTCGCAAGGCAATTGACCATATCCGGCGGGGCAAATCTGCGGCGGCTTTCGGGGAACAGCTGCGGATTCTTTCGCCAGCCGAAGCGCAGGATGAGGAAACTGACGTGATACCCGACGAGCGGCTGCGACTGATATTCACCTGCTGCCATCCGGCGCTGGCACCGAAGTCGCAAGTGGCGCTGACACTGCGAACGTTGGGCGGGCTTTCGACCACTGAAATCGCCCGTGCTTTCCTGGACAATGAGACTGCGATGGGCCAGCGGCTGTCGAGGGCGAAGGCGAAGATTGCGGCTGCGGGCATTCCATTTTCGGTGCCGGAGCCGGACCAGTGGGACGAACGGCTGCAATCGGTATTGTCGGTGATATATCTCATTTTCAACGCCGGATACACGGCAGGGCCTGACGCCGGGCGCGATCTGGCCGATGAGGCGATTTATCTCGGCCGGCTGCTTGACCGACTGCGGTCGGCGGAACCCGAGATTGAGGCTTGTGTGGCGCTGCTGCTGATCACGCATGCGCGGCGACGTGCGCGGGTGGGAGAGGATGGCGCGACCGTCGCTCTGATGCATCAGGACCGGGCGCTTTGGGCTCACAACGAGATAGCGG
>JANMQE010000742.1:0-4012 GCA_031370195.1 Phyllobacteriaceae bacterium | reverse complement strand
CGCGGCCGAGCGGCATTACCAGCGCTGTGCCGGCGTTTCTGGCTGGCGAGTTTGTGGTGGCGACGTTGGCAACCACGCTGTTCTTCTGGCTGGTGCTGGGGCTTGCCATGGGTTGGTTGATGGACCGCGCAAAGCTGGACGAGGCATGAACAAGGGCCGGATTGTACTGGTTCTCGGCGGCGCGCGGTCTGGCAAGTCCGCGTTTGCCGAAGGGTTGGTTGGCCAATCCGGCCTTTCCAAAGCCTATGTGGCGACGGGCCAGGTATTTGATGACGAGATGCGCCGACGTGTTGGTGGCCACAAAGGGCGGCGTGGGCCGGAGTGGGAACTGATCGAGGAGCCGCTGGACCTTTGCGGGGTGCTTGCGCAGACGTGTGCGACGGATAAAGCCGTGCTGGTCGATTGTCTGACGCTTTGGGTGACCAATCTGATGATGGCGGAACGCAATCAAGCCAAAGAGGCGGATGCGCTAATATCAACCCTTGCTGCGCTTGGAGGCACAATTGCGCTGGTCAGCAATGAGGTTGGACAGGGGATTGTGCCCGACAACGCGATGGCGCGGGCGTTCCGCGACCATGCGGGCCTGCTGCACCAGAAAGTGGCCGCGATGGCTGATGAAGTTTATTTTGTGACGGCAGGATTGCCGCAGAAATTGAAGGGTTGAGACATGCAAGGCGACAAGATTCCGGCCACCGTGATCACGGGCTTTCTGGGCTCTGGCAAGACGACGCTGATCCGCAACCTTCTGACAAATGCGGGCGGGCGGCGGATTGCGCTGATCATCAACGAGTTTGGCGATCTCGGCGTTGATGGCGAGGTGCTGAAAAGCTGCGGTGCGGACGCCTGCTCGGAAGATGACATTGTTGAACTGACCAATGGCTGCATCTGCTGTACGGTGGCGGACGATTTCATTCCGACGATGACCAAGTTGATCGAGCGCGACCGCAAGATTGATCACATCATCATCGAGACCTCTGGCTTGGCGCTGCCGCAGCCGCTGGTTCAGGCCTTCAATTGGCCGGGCATCAAGACGCGGGTGACCGTGGACGGCGTGGTAACCGTTGTGGACAGCGCGGCAGTGGCTGCCGGGCGCTTTGCCGATGACGAAGACGCAGTGGCGGCGCAGCGCGCGGCGGATGCCAATCTTGATCATGAAAATCCGCTGGAAGAAGTGTTTGAAGACCAGATCATCGCGGCGGATTTGGTGATCCTGAACAAGAGCGATCTGGTCGATGCCGCGACGATGGCGGAAGTGCGCGGCATTGTCACGGGCGCGAGCGCACGGGCCGTCAAAATGATCGAGGCGAGCAACGGCAATCTGCCGGTCGGCGTTCTGCTTGGCATTGGCGCGGGGACTGAAGACCTGATCGGGGGGCGCAGGTCGCACCATGAGATGGAGCATGAGGGCGGCGGAGCACATGACCATGATGATTTCGACTCGTTCGTCGCCGACACCGGTGCGGTCAAGGATACCGTGAAGTTTGTTGACGCATTGAAGGCGATCATTGCGGGGCATGACGTGCTTCGGCTCAAAGGATTTGTGGATGTCCCCGGCAAGCCGATGCGGATGGTCGTTCAGGCAGTCGGTTCACGCGTGGACTGCCATTTTGACCGGGCGTGGGCCGCTGGAGAGGCACGGGCGACGCGGCTGGTGGTGATCGGCCTCAAGGGGCTCGACCGCGCTGCAATCGCTTCTGAGATCAACGCCGCAGCTCTGGCTGCTGCCTGACCGATGCACCTTCTTCTCGCCCAGAAAGGCACGCTGGCGGACGAGGGAGAGGCGGTTGACCTTGGCCAGACACCGGGACGCATTGCGGTCTTGAGCGCGGCGGATACCGAGATTGCCGTGCTGGCCGCCGCGCGGGCGGGGCGGGGCGATGGGCCGGATTTCCTGCGGCTGGTGAATTTCCTGCAGCTCCGCCACCCGATGTCGGTCGATCAATGGATCGAACGAACGGGGCGGCATGCTGAATTGGTGGTGGTGCGGGCGCTTGGCGGCGAAAGTTACTGGCCCTATGGCTTAGAGGCGCTGCATGCGGCTTCCGTCAATCATGGCTTCAAGCTGGCGGTGCTGCCCGGCGATGACAAGGCGGATGCGGGGTTGGCGCGGTTCTGCACGCTGGAGCGGGAGGCTTGTGACAGGCTTTGGGCTTGCCTTGTCGAAGGCGGTGTTGCCAATGCGGAGGTGTTTCTGGCGCTCGCCAATGAGTTGACAGCTGTCAACCAATTTCAGCCGACACCGCTCCTGAAGGCGGGCGTGTTTGCGCCCGGCAAACCGGATGCGGGTTTAGACACGCTCAAGCAAAAGTGGATTGTAGGCGCGCCTGTTGCAGCCATCGTTTTCTACCGCGCGCTGATGCAAAGCGGGCAGACGGCGGCCATTGCCGGATTGTCTGAAGCGTTGGCGGCGCGGGGCATCAATGTTTTGCCGGTCTATGTGACCAGCCTGAAAGACCCGGTCTCCGCAGCGACTGTGGCTGGTCTTTTTGCCGATGCCAAGCCTGACATCGTTTTGAACGCGACAGGGTTTGCGGTGTCAACCGGAGGGCAGGACTGGGCAGGCACTGTGCTTGACCGTGACGGTGCGATGGTGCTGCAGGTGGTGCTGTCGTCGGTCACCGAAACGGCTTGGGAGGCTTCGGCTTTCGGCCTTTCATCGCGCGATCTGGCGATGAACATCGCGCTGCCGGAAGTGGATGGTCGCGTGTTCTCGCGCGCGATTTCGTTCAAGGCGGCGGATGTTTTTGACGACCATGTTCAGGCCAGCATCGTGCGTCATGCGCCGCGTGCCGACCGGGTTGAATTTGTCGCTGATCTGGCGGCGAACTGGCTGAGGCTGCGGCGCAAGAGGCCAACGGACAGGCGCGTGGCGCTGGTGCTGGCGAACTATCCGAACCGTGATGGGCGCATTGCCAACGGCGTCGGCCTCGATACGCCAGCCGCGACCATTGAGGTGATGCGGGCGATGGCGGTGGCGGGCTATGCGGTTGAGGGCATTCCGACGGATGGCGATGAGCTGATCCGGGAATTGCAAGCAGGCGTGACCAATGCAAATGGGCCAGATCGGTTGGTGCGCGAGACGCTTTCGCTCAATGATTACAATCTCTTGTTTGAAAAATTGCCCATTCTGATTCAGAATCAGGTGCGCGAGCGATGGGGCGCACCTGAGCGCGATACGTTCTGGAATGGTGATGTTGATTCATTCGCCTTGCCTCTGATGCGGTTCGGCAATGTCATTGCCGGAATTCAGCCTGCGCGGGGCTATAACATTGATCCCAAGCAGAGCTATCACTCGCCGGACCTTGTGCCGCCGCATGGCTATTTCGCGTTCTATTTCTTCCTGCGGCATGCGTTCGGCGCGGATGCGATTGTACATATGGGCAAGCACGGCAATTTGGAGTGGCTGCCCGGCAAATCGCTCGGATTGTCCGCTTGCTGCTATCCGGAGGCGGTGTTCGGCCCGGTGCCACACATCTATCCGTTCATTGTGAATGATCCGGGCGAGGGCACACAGGCCAAGCGGCGCTCGGCCGCCGTCATCATTGATCACTTGACGCCGCCTTTGACGCGGGCGGAAAACCACGGCGCGCTCAAGGATCTGGAAGCGCTTGTAGATGAGTATTATCAGGCGCAGGGGGCGGACCCGCGCCGGATCGCGCTGCTCGGCCCGCGCATTCTCGAGCTTGTTCGCGACATGGGTCTGGATCATGACGCCGGCATTGCGCGCGAGGATGATGAAGGCCGGTCGCTGGAGAAACTGGATGCGTTTCTTTGTGATCTGAAGGAAATGCAAATCCGCGACGGGCTGCATGTTTTCGGGCGCGCAGCGGAAGGGCGGCTGTTGAATGATCTCGTTGTGGCGCTTGCACGACTGCCGCGCGGCGATGGGTTGGGGGCAAATGCGAGTTTGCACCGGGCGATTGCGGCTGATTGTTTTGGCGACTCCCCTTCTCCCCGCCGCTTGCGGGGAGACGGTGCTCCGATAGGGGCGGATGAGGGGCAGCGCCGAGGT
>JANMQE010000730.1:0-7714 GCA_031370195.1 Phyllobacteriaceae bacterium | reverse complement strand
CTCGATCCTGATCGGCGCCGTGCCGTTCACCGTAGATGGCGTCGCGCCATCAGCCGCAGCGAAAGCTGCGGGCAAGAAAGCGCTCAGCTTCAATCTTCTCGCCGGTCGCCATTACAATGCGGGCCTGCGGGCGATCTTTCTGTCGATCGGCTTTATGGGCTGGTATGCTGGGCCATATGTGTTTATGGCCTCGACAGTGTTCATCATGTCGGTACTGATCCGCCGCCAATATTTTTCCCGCGCCCGCGCGGCGTTGTTAGGAGACAAAGATGGCAAGTGAGACCGAGATCGAAGAAACCACTATGCGCCTTCTGGCCAAAGCGGGTCCCGGCAAGACCATTGCACCGATGGATGTCGCCGTTGCCCTATCAAGCAATGACGAAAAGGAATGGCGCAAGCTTATGGCGGTGATCAAGCTGGCGTCCAAGCGCCTTGCCTCATCGGGTCAAATAGAACTCCTGCGCCACAACAAACCGGTCCCAGTCGCGGAACTGCGCGGCCTCTATCGCATGCGGCTGCCAGCCGCAGAGTAAGCTGCGGGATTGACTTAAAAATCAGATACATAGCCGATAAGGTGCCAAGTGTCTGTCTTCTCCCCGCTTCTCCAGCGGGGGCCGAAGGCGGGCGAGACCCGTGGCTCGCCCCGGTCAGATGTCGACAGGCAGATGAGGGGCGGCCTCGCACAAAGCCTTAAAAACTTTGACTCCATCAAACAGCACACTGTTCGATAGTTTCCACCCAACCCTCTACCTTATCAGCGCCTTCGCAGCCTTCCCTTCCGTCCGGTCATAAGCCAGCAGCGCCCGGAATGCGCTCAGCGACAGGTTCGGCTTTTTGCCGTCAGCGAGGCTGTAGATGTGCTCGTAATACCAGCCAAGCGAACCCCACGCATTGAGATCACGCAGGAAACTGATTGGCGAACGCGGGCCCAAGAGGCCATTGCCGATGATCAGATCATCGTCGCGGCTGAACAGTTTTGTCACCTCGCCAGACAATAACTTCCGCGCGCCGTCCGGGTCGATGACCAACGGACGGCCAAGGCCGACCATGTCGACACCATCGTTTGCAATCGCCTGTTCCATCGCCTCCGCTGAGCGGAAGCCGCCGGTCACCATGACGGGGATCGACACTTTGGCGCGCAGCTTGGGGATAAAGTCAAGGAAATAGGCCTCGCGCTTGAGCGTGCTTTCGCGTTTGTTGGCGAGCGGATCCTTGCGGTCGAAATCAATCATCCGCGGCTGTTCATAATTGCCGCCGGACACCTCGATCAGATCAACACCGGCCTCCTCCAGCCATTTGGCCACAGTGGCGCTTTCATCATCGGAAAAGCCGCCCTTCTGGAAATCCGCGGAGTTCAATTTCACCGACACAGCAAAGCGCTTGCGTGTCGCGTCTCTGACTCCCTTGATGATGTCGAGCAGAAAGCGGGCGCGGTTTTCCAGTGTGCCACCATATTGGTCCGTGCGCCGGTTGGAGAGCGGCGAGAGAAACTGCGACATCAGGTAGCCATGCGCGGCATGCACCTGCACGCCGTCAAATCCTGTCGCCTCAGCGGTCTTTGCGGCGTGAACAAACCCGGCGATGACCTTGGCGATTTCATCAACGGTCATCGGCGTCGGCTTGGCAAAGCGCCCGTTGCCCATTTTCAAGCCGATGTTTGATGGCGCCTTGGGGTTCTTGTTGATCATCTTCTGGGTCTGGCGACCGGCATGGTTCAGCTGCATCCAGATGTGCGCGCCATGCGCCTTGGCAGCCGTCGCCATGTCGGCAAGGAACGCCAGTGCCGCGTTGGACTGCGCGCCCTCGATGGCCAGATTGCCGCCGCGCTCCAGATGCCAGCGGTCAACCAGCACATTTCCGGTGATAAGCAGCGCCGCGCCGCCCTCGCCCCAGCGCCGGTAAAGTTCGACGAAGCGCGCGTTGGCATGATTGTCGCCAGCGGCAAGCCCCTCGGTCATCGCGGCCTTTGCAACGCGGTTTCTCAAAACCGCGCCGCATGGCAAGGTCAACGGTTCGCCTAGTCTGGAAACGCCCACGGGCATCCACTCCCCATCTCTACTGTGGGCTGCAAGCCTAGTTGACCTTCGTGGTTAACAAAAGGTGAAAATGGAAAATCTTGCCGTCAGGGTTAATCCAGGTGCGCACCACGCTCTGCCGGGCCAACGCAATCCGGTATCGCAATTGAACGACACTACCGGACCGCCGCCCAAACAATCGCCGAAAACTCGCGCAGCCGCGACACCTTGACGTTGGATCGATACGCGTCCGCAGGGCGTGCAGCGCAACGCGTCAGCACCGCCGGAGCCACGGCACACGCCAGAAATGCCGGCTTCAGCGCCTTTGGCAGGCTGTCGGCGTGCGTTCGGAATTTCTGCACATGCCCGAGCCCCAGCTCCGCCATCGCCTTGCAGGCCCGGTCCATGGCCGCATGATCCTCACCCGCAACAAAGCCTTCGCGCGTCAAACCACAGGCGGCGAGCAGGTCGCGTGGCAGATAACATTGCTCGCGCGCGCGCGTCTGCGGCAAGCGCTGCAGAATGCCCGCAATGCCGAGCGCAACCCCGCCATGCCCCGCCGCCTCCACAGCGCCCTTCGCCGCATCGCGGTCAAGCACAAGCGCCGCCATCTGGACAATCGCCGATGCCGTCTCGCCGCACCATGCCTCCAGCGAAACCGTGTCGGGAAACGCATCATGGTAGAGCGCAAACGTCTGCGCTTCCAGATACCGGTCAAACGCGTCCAGCGGCAGCCGATGATCATGGATCACTTTCAAAATCGCCACCGCCAGCGGATGGCTCGTGCCCTCGTCCGCACGCTCGCCATGCAGCACCTCGCGCCACCATTGCAGCCGGATTTCGCCCGGCAGTGGATCAGACGCGATCCGCGTGATCCGGTCCACTTCCGCATCAAACGCATACAATGCCAGCAAATCCGCTCGCTTGCCTTCCGGCGCAAACTGCGTCGCAATATAGCACGGCCAATCATGCGCCCTGACGATATCCGCAAATGTACTGGGCGCGGCCAACCCGCCTACTCCACCGCAATCAGTGCGGCGGCAACACGGCGGTCTTCGGCCAAGAGCACGTTGAACGTGCGCACCGCAGCGCCGGTGCTCATCGGGTCAGCAATGATGCGCCGGTCTTTGAACGCCTCGCGCAAGGCCTTGGGTACGGGCCTGATTTCCCTGCCCATTCCGATCAGCAACACATCAAAATCCTGTGCCTCGTCAAGCAGCCGCGCAAAATCACCAAGAACCAGCGCCTCCGCATTCGCCGGTTCCCAGCCATGGATACCGGATGGAAGGCACAGGATCGAGCCGCGGTGCGACATGTCGGCAAAGCGGAAGCCGTTGTTGCCATAGGCATCAATCGGTGCGCGCCCGGGAAAATGGGCCGGACGCATCACAATGCCGCCCTGGCTGTTCATCCGGCGCTGGCCGGCAGATTGTCAGACGCCGCCGGCATGTTCTTGGCTGTCGGGCGCAGGCCAAACAGGATCAGCAGGGGACCTGCAACAAAGATCGACGAGTAGGTGCCGATCAAGACGCCAAACAGCATTGCTGCCGTGAACGACTGGATAACCTCGCCGCCAAAGATATACATCGCCGCGAGCGCCAGGAACGTCGTCAGCGCGGTGATCGTCGTTCGCGACAGCGTCTCGTTCATCGACAGGTCCAGCAATTGGTCGAGCGGCATCTTCTTGTATCGTCGCAAATTTTCCCGCACCCGGTCATAGACCACGACCGTATCGTTCAGCGAATAGCCGACAATCGTCAGGATCGCCGCGATACTGGAGAGATTGAATTCAATGCCGGTAACGACAAAGAACCCGATGGTCATGATCACATCGTGCGCCGTCGCAATGATTGCGCCAATGGCATATTGCCACTCAAACCGGATCCAGATGTAGATCAAAATGCCGATGAACGCGACAATGATGCCAATCGTGCCGGCCGTCGCCAGTTCGCCCGAAACCGTCGCGCCAATCGCTTCGACACGGCGAAAATCATAGTCGTTGCTCAACTCGTCACGGATTTTCTTGACTGCCGTCTGGTCGGCGTTCTCGCCCAGATCCTGTGCCTCGACGCGGATCAGCACATCCTTCGGCGTGCCGAAGGATTGCACCTGCACCTCGCCGACATTGAGTTCAGCCAGCTTCTCTCGAATCAGCGAAACATCCGCGACCTCCGCCTTCGATTGCACCTCAAGGATCGACCCGCCCTTGAACTCGATGCCATAATTCATCGAATAGATCGCAAAAAGCACGATGGAGGCAATCGTCGCAATGGTCGTTGCCGCAAACGTGTAGTTGCGGATGCCCATGAACGGAACCTTCGTTCCATGCGGGATGACGTTGAGCAGCCCTTGCGGAATGTCCTTCGGCTTCTGGTAGCGCAGCCAGGCCGAAACCAGCCAGCGCGTGAAGGTGAACGCCGTGAACACGGTGGTGACAATGCCGAGCGCAAACGTCACCGCAAAGCCCTTGACCGGCCCGGAACCCAGATAAAAAAGCACCGCAGCGGCGATGAACGACGTCACGTTGGCGTCAACGATGGTCGCATAGGCCTTCGAGAATCCCGTATCAATCGACTGGATCAGCGAGCGCCCTGCCCGTCGCTCCTCCTTGATGCGCTCGTAGATCAACACGTTCGAGTCCACCGCCGTACCAATGGTCAAAACAATACCGGCAATGCCCGGCAATGTCAGCGTCGCGCCCAAAATCGACAGACCGGCAATGATCATCGAGATATGCACCAGCAGTGCAATGTTGGCGATGAAACCGAGATAGCCGTAGGCAAGGAACATGAATGCAACCACAAGGATCGAGGCGATGATGCTGGCGATCTTGCCGGCATTGATCGAATCCGCGCCAAGGCCGGGGCCGACCGTGCGTTCTTCAATCACAGTCAGCGTCGCCGGCAACGCGCCCGCGCGCAACAGCAGCGCCAATTCATTGGCGCTTTCGACAGTGAAACTGCCGGAAATCTGTCCCGAACCGCCAATGATCGGTTCGCGGATCACAGGTGCCGAAATCACTTCCTTGTCCAGAACAATGGCAAACGGCTTGCCGACATTTTGCTGCGTCGCCTGCGCAAACCGCTGCGAGCCCTTGGTGTCAAAGCGGAATGAAACCACCGGCTCATTGTTCTGCTGGTTGAATGTCGCCTGCGCATCGACGAGACTGTCGCCGGAAACAACAACGCGGTTCTCGATCAGGTACGGCACAGGTGGATCATCCTGGCTATAAAGCACCTCGGAACCGGCAGGTGGTCGCCCGTTCATCGCGTCCTGCACCGGCATGGTCGTGTCCACCATCTGGAATGTCAGCTTGGCGGTCTGGCCGAGAATGTCTTTCAGTTTCTGCGGGTTTTCGAGCCCGGGCACCTGCACCAGTACCCGGTCGTCGCCTTGCCGCTGAATGCTCGGCTCGGTCGTTCCCAACTCGTTGACGCGGCGACCGATCACTTCAAGAGACTGTGTGGCAGCACTTGCCGTACGGTATTTGATCCCCTCTTCGGTCAGCTTGAGAACAAACTGGCCCGGCGTTGTTTCAGTCAGCGCCACTTCCGAAACGCTGCCGCCCGAAAACAGGTTTGAATTCACCGGCGCGGTCAATTCGCCCAGCTTGCCCCGTGCCGCATCCAGTTTTGCCGTATCAGTGACCGTGACCTTGATGTCCTGCCCCGAGGCCGACAGGCCGGAATATTCGATCTTCGCCTCGCGCAACAGCCGGCGCACATCATCACGCACCGATTCCACGCGGTCCTTGACCAAATCCGCCCGTTCGACTTGCAGCAGGATATGAGAGCCGCCTTGCAAATCAAGGCCCAGCGGCATCTGCCTGTGCGGCAGCCACGATGGAACCATCGACAGCGTTGACTGGCTGAACAGGTTCGGCAGCGCAAACAAAACGCTGACCAGCACAACGGCCCAGATCGCCACGGTTTTCCAGCGGGTGAAATGAAGCATGAAAGACCACTTTCCGGATCGGGCGCTTTGACGCCTGTTTTGTCGCTTCGCTGGCTCTAGAGCATTTCCAACTTTGATGGAACATCAAACATTTAAGGAAAATGCGACAAGATAAAAAACTGGAGCAAGCGTTATGACACTGTTGCAGTGTTGGCTCCACGAGACTGACCCAAAATGCGGTTTGATGAGTCAAATGGTGCGGTTTTCGAGAACCGGAGCGGAGCATACTTCTGGGTCCCCGCCAGCGGCTTGCCGCTTAAGGGCGGGGCAAAGACAGTACGCGAGCACCGGAAGCACAGAAAATCGCAGCAGTTGGCCATCAAAGTGCATTTTCGGTTGGTCTCGGCAGAGACCTATTTCTGGTTTGCTGCCACCGGCTCGCCCTTGGCGCGCACTTCGGCAATCAGCGAGCGGATGGCCTGAACCTTGATGCCATTGGCAATCTCGACCTCGACCTGCGGCTCGCCGTCGGTCACCTTTGTCACCTTGCCGACAATGCCGCCACCCAAAACCACGGTGTCGCCGCGGCGCATTGCCGCCAGCGCATCATCTCGCTTCTTCAATTGCGTGCGCTGCGGCCGGATGATGAGGAAATACATGATGATGAAAATCAGGATGAACGGCAGGATGCTCATGATGATGTCCGCGCCACCGGCGACAGGGGCAGACGTCTGGGCGAGCGCCTCGGTTACAAACATGGGAAGGTCTCCATAGAAAAAGAGGCCGTTTGCCCGGCCCGGTAAAGTGTGCGGAATATAGTGATTGCCCGGGTCATTGCAACGTCATTGCAACGCGGCAATCGCTCTTTCGCCGCCCCTTTGCCATATGATAGACGGTGAAACAACCAGACAGGCGCAGACATCATGGCAGATACAGACCTCGCGGCGAAAATGGACCAGCTGATCGCCGCAATCGAACGATTGGGACCGGCAAAACCGGTCACGCCGGATTTTGGCGCAGCAGACTGTTTCGTCTTTGACGCAGAGCGCGCCGCGCTGACACCGGTCACGCTTGTGAACCGCATCGATCTGTCGCTGATTCGCGGTGTTGATCATGTCCGCGACATCCTGTTCGACAACACCAAACGCTTTGCCGGTGGCCTGCCGTCCAACAACACGCTCCTCTGGGGTGCGCGCGGCATGGGTAAATCATCGCTGGTGAAATCAATTCATCACGCGATTTCCAAAAATCAGACCGGCGCAGATACACCGCTGAAACTCATCGAGATTCACCGCGAGGACATTGATTCCCTGCCAAAACTGATGGCGCTGGTGCGTGACGCGAACTGCCGCTTCATCCTCTTCTGCGATGATCTGTCTTTCGATCACGGTGACACCTCCTACAAGTCGCTGAAGGCGGCGCTTGAAGGCGGCGTTGAGGGTCGGCCGGACAATGTCGTCTTCTACGCCACCTCAAACCGCCGCCATCTTCTGCCACGCGACATGATGGAAAACGAACGCTCCACCGCGATCAACCCGCACGAGGCCGTCGAAGAAAAAGTCTCGCTGTCAGACCGTTTTGGCCTCTGGCTCGGTTTCCACAAATGCAGCCAGGACGACTATCTCGAAATGGTCAGCGCCTACGCCACCCACTACGGCATCACCATCGACAAGACTGATCTCGACCGCCAGGCCCTCGAATGGTCCACCACCAGAGGCAGCCGCTCCGGCCGCGTGGCCGCGCAGTTCATCCAGGATTTGGCCGGGAGGCTGGGTGTGAGTTTGCAAGGGTGAGTGTCAAAAAGG
>JANMQE010000719.1:0-4072 GCA_031370195.1 Phyllobacteriaceae bacterium | reverse complement strand
GCATTGGCGGCCTTTCGGTCCTGCGCGAGGCGCGCATTCTGATGCCGGACCGGCGCTTTATCTACGTCGCGGACGATGCCGGTTTCCCCTATGGCCGCTGGGAAGAGGCGGCACTCAAGGCGCGCATTGTCTCGCTGTTCGAAGGCTTCATCGCCGCGCATGATCCGGTGCTGTGCCTGATCGCCTGCAACACGGCTTCAACCATCGTGATGGATGAGCTGCGCGCCGCATTTCCGCATGTGCCGTTTGTCGGCACGGTTCCGGCGATCAAACCCGCCGCCGAGCGCACAAAGTCCGGCCTCGTCTCGGTTCTCGCCACCCCTGGCACGGTCAAACGCCAATACACGCGCGACCTCATCGGCAAGTACGCCGCCAAATGCCACGTCCGCCTCGTCGGCTCGGAAAATCTCGCAGGTCTTGCCGAAACCTACATGCGCGAGGGCTTCGTCGATGAGGAAGCCGTCCGCCGCGAAATCGCCCCCTGTTTCATCGAAAAAGATGAGCGGCGCACCGACATCGTCGTCCTTGCCTGCACCCACTATCCGTTCCTCATCAACCGCATGCGCAAAACCGCGCCGTGGCCGGTGGACTGGATCGACCCCTCCGAAGCCATAGCCCGCCGCGCGCTCACCGTCCTCGAACAAATCGCTCCCATCCCGCAAGGCACCGAGCCGGTGCTGGAAGATGACGTGGCGGTGTTTACGTCCGGAGCGCCAGAGTTTTCGCTGCGAAGGCTGATGGGCGGGTTTGGGTTGCGGGGGTAAAACTCTTTTCAAGTTGATTTGTGTACACAAACATGTATTGTTTGAGGGCAATTCTTGTTTGAATGGGATGAAAATAAACGGGCCGCAAATTTGGCCAAGCATGGCATCGACTTTGTCAGAGCAGCCCGCATTTTCCAAAACCCTGTTCTGGAAAGGGTCGATGCCCGCGAAGACTACGGCGAACAGCGATTGATCGCCATCGGATACTGGGAAACCGATTTCGTTGTCGTGGTTTCGACGTGGCGCGGGACAAACCGGCGAATTATTTCGGCATGGAAGGCAGGCGCAGATGAGCAAAAATTCTATCAACAGGCATTCGCCGGACGAGATAATGAAGCTTGAAGACGAAAGCCGGGCAGACGCGCCAGATGGTGAATCGCTTGGTGCCGATTTTTGGGCGTCGGCAAAAATCGTCCTGCCCGACAGCAAGACCTCCGTGCATTTGCGCGTGGATACTAAGGTGTTGGACTACTTCAAGGCGCAGGGCAAAGGCCATTTGACACGAATGAACTCGGTGCTGAGAACCTACGTTGAGGCGAAGTCTGATAGGTAGATATCTGGAAGTTGTCTAGACCCATCCGCTTGAGGCTATCAAAGCATAGGCGGTCAAAAATTTGAGACCGCCTAGTTTTGATAGTAATCTTGTCTACGCCGTTATACACTATCCAAAGTAGAAATCTGTACTCAAATTCAATTCTGCATAGCTCGTATTTTGCAAGACAATTGCGTCAGAGCCGAATGTAACGAACAAGCTTGTCCCATGAGTCGAAAAGCTGTTGGAAAGCATGCTCCGTGTTATGTTGCTGAGGCGGAAATCTATGACATCGTCAGCGCCGAAGTCGGTGATGATGTCGTAGCCGCTGCCATTCTCGAAATAGTAGCGATCAACCCCGTCGCCAAACGTAACGGTGTCATTGCCCGCGCCGGAAACAATCGAGTCATCGCCGACCCCACCGTTCAAAACGTCATTGCCGGCTTCGCCGCGAATGACATCGTTGCCAGCTTCACCATACAATGTGTCGTCATTGTTGCCGCCATAAAGCCGGTCAGTACCGGCACCGCCGGCGATCGTGTCGTTGCCGTTTTCGCCGTATAGCTTGTCATCTCCATCACCGTCAAAAAAAACGTCATTGCCTTCGCCGCCGTATGAAACGTCGTTGCCGGTGCTACCGTAAAGTGAGTCGTTTCCGTCTTCTCCCTTCAAGGTGTCATTTCCGTCGTTGCCGTATAAAGCATCAGTCCCGGCACCGCCCAAAATGCTGTCGTTGCCTGCATTGCCTATCAATCGATTTGCAAACTGGTTGCCTATGATAAAATCAGCGCCGGAACCGCCTGTTGCATTCTCGATAATCGTGCCGGCGGCGAGCGCCATGTTGGAAACCAGCCCGCCGACGCTCGAAACAGATGCAGTGGCAGCACCGGCATTTGTGGGCCGCAGGTCAATCGTCTGAATGGCAGAAAAGCCTGAGAAGTCGACCGTATCATTGCCACCGCTGTCGATGATGGTGAAGGCATTTGTGTCTGCAAGTGCGGCAAGGTTGGTAAATGCGCCACCTTGCGCTGCGGTGATGTTGGTGGTGAAACCCCACACAGTATCGCCGGTGAAGGCATTGTTGATGCCAAAATCCTTGCCCGTAAAGTCCTGGCTGGCGTAAAGAGTGTTCAACGCGATCCAGTCAGCGGCCATTGGGCTGATGAGCATGGCAGGGCTGTAGTAGTCAGAAACCGTGCCTGCAGCACCTTGCTTGTAATACGACATCATGGATAGCGCCCAACTGTCGTTTGAGAATGTTTGACCTGCTCCGCTGTAATCTCCTGCATGGCCCAGTCCAAGTCCGTGGCCGATTTCATGCAGTATTGCCTGAAAGGTGTAGTCGCCAACCGACGATGAACCACCGTTCCAATCTGCGGCAATGTTAATGCGGGCATAATCCATGAGATTGGTGCCGCTATATTTAAACGTTGCGGCATTTGCACCACTACCATTGTCTATGAAAAAGAAATCAACGGAATCAGCGGTCGATGTTGTTTCAACAAAGTCTATGCCAAGCACCTGCTCGTAGATTGCGAATGCTTGACGCACCAGTGCCTGGCGCGCAGCTGAGATGCCGTTGGTATCGCTGCCGTAACCAGACATGTTGTAATACAGTCTGCCGGAGTTTGCACCGGTGCCGTTGTCGTCGATATTGAACCGCAAACTCCCTTGAGACGCGGTTGACGTCTCAATAGTCAAGTACTGGGCCAGTGTTGTTAGAGACGCGGTTGGAAGACTGGCGGCGCTGGCTGAACCAGACCTGGGGTCAGTTGTAAGGGCGTGAGGAGAAGCGCCATCACCATTATCGTGGTGGGTGTGGCTCGTTTCCGACACACGTGTTTCGCTTGCGGTCCGGGACGCTGCGGGGCTTTTTGAAGCCACAAGACCGAGCCCTTTGTAGGCTGCATAACCCACATCCTGTGCCGCATCCAAATTGGAGCGGAAGTCGAATTTGGTGAAATGGTCCTTCGTCTGATCGATAACTTCGCTGGTGGATTCAGAAAAGTCTTTGAATACACTAAAATTCTCGCTTCTCATGATTTCTCCATATTGCTTAAAGTAAAATAACAAGCTCGAAAAACTCTTCGATACTAGAAAAATTTGAAGGCTCTATTGAGCGGCACAAACAATTGCACAGTGATTGGGTAACATTCGAAAAAAATATAATAAAATTACAGTAACGAGAAGGTGCCCACTACATTATGGCAGAAATAAGGCATTGACTATGCCCGGCAAAGTCACTTGGCGCAAAAATCCAGACACACATGCGGAAAAAACGCGCCCGTTTCCGGACGCGTCTTGTTGCGCAGTTCAATCAACCTCAGATCGTCTTGGCTGCCATTTCCTTCGCGATAAAGTCCGCCTGACGGATGGCCAGCGCCACGATGGTCAGCGTCGGATTTTCTGATGCGCCGGTGGTGAACTGGCTGCCGTCGGAGACGAACAGGTTCTTGATGTCGTGTGACTGGCCCCATTTGTTGACCACGCCGTCTTCCGGCTTTTCCGACATGCGGTTGGTGCCGAGATTGTGGGTGGACGGGTAGGGAGGGGTCGGGAAGGCCCGCGTTGCGCCGACCGCCTCATACATGGCCATGCCTTGCTTGTAGGCGTGGTTGCGCATGGCGACGTCGTTTGGATGATCCGAAAAGTTGACGTTGGCGACCGGTAGGCCAAACTGGTCCTTGGTTTCAGACAGGGTCACGCCATTGGTCAATTGCGGCATGTCTTCGCCGACGATCCACATGCCCGCCATGTTTTCATAGCTGTCGAGCGC
>JANMQE010000695.1:0-4458 GCA_031370195.1 Phyllobacteriaceae bacterium | reverse complement strand
ATAGTTTCGCCGGAAATCAGTGGTAAACGGCACAGTGCTCACGCCGGGCGCGGCAATGTCAGCGCCATCCAGTGACAACGACTTCAACCCGCCGGACACTTTTGATGTCACAGGCTCCACCGACCAATACCATCCGGAGTTCGGCTGCTGATAGCGGATGTCGCCCAAATCCGGCGCTCCGTTCAGCTTTCCGGCATCGTCAATGTCTGTTGCTGCAATCAGGTTGAACAGCTGCGCGGACAAGACATTGGCAAAGCTTTTCTCAGCGGCACTGCGGTAAAGCGCGGTGATCACGCTCGCAATGGCAACCAGCGAGATCGCTGCCCAGATCGTCGAGAAAACAATCGCGCGAAGCGTCAGCGAGTTCGGCAGCACCCGGCCAAACATCATTCAGCCTTCATGCGTGGCATGTTGACCTGTCGCGCTCAAACCTGCACGCTCCCCGGCTCGGACATACGGTAACCCATGCCGCGGATGGTTTCGATCAGGTCGACGCCCATTTTCTTGCGCAGGCGGCCCACAAATACCTCTATCGTATTGGAATCGCGGTCGAAATCCTGGTCATACAAATGTTCCACCAGCTCGGTTCGCGACACGACCTCGCCCATATGGTGCATGAGATATGCCAGCAACCGGAATTCGAGTGATGTCAGCTTGAGCTGCGAGCCGTTTATTGTCGCTTTGGAGGTGCGCGTATCCAGCTTCAGCTCGCCGCACATGATCTCGGACGACGCATGCCCCGCGGCACGGCGGATCAGCGCGCGCACACGCGCCAGCACTTCTTCCACGTGGAAAGGCTTGGTCACATAATCATCGGCACCGGCGTCAATGCCTGCGACCTTGTCGCTCCAGCGGTCACGCGCCGTCAGCATCAGCACGGGCATCTTGCGCCCGTCCTCGCGCCAGCGCTCCAGCACCGAAATTCCGTCAATTTGCGGCAGGCCAATATCGAGGATGACTGCGTCATAAGGCTCGGTGTCCCCGAGAAAGTGTCCTTCCTCGCCATCAAACGCCTTGTCGACCACATAGCCTTGGCCTTCCAGCGCCTGACACAGCTGCCGGTTCAGTTCCTTGTCATCCTCGACGACCAGAAGCCTCATCCCTATCCCTCAAGCAGTTGATGCACCGTCAACCAGAATACAGGTGTGATGACGAGAATCAAACCGCCGCTGCATCTTGTTGAAATTACTGCGGTACGACGACTTCGACACGCTTCGGACGCTCGCCGTCATTGCCCGGCACGACAATCACCAAACGGCAGACCGGTGTTTCGCCCTCGACATCGGGTTTTGCCCTCGCCAGCGTCCCGCCGAGTTCCGCTGCCTTGTCTTCACCCACGGCATAGCAGTCCGCTTCAATGGTCAAAGCCAACTGTCCGGCGTCAACAGCCGGGTTACCGGCCAGAAGCGGCGCGGCAAAGGCTGCCGGGCCCGTTGCAAGGCCAAGTGCGAAGGTCAGCGAAAGGATCAGGTTCTTGTTCATGAAGTCCTTTTAGTCCAAGCAGACTGAACGGCAAATGAACAATTGATCAGCTCAATGGATTTTCTCCGCCGCCGTCATCCGCCCGAAGATCGCGACCAGTCCCGTCACAGCGGTAATCACCTGCATGATCGCGTCAGCAAGGCCTTCCTTGTCCACCATTCCCTCAGGCAGTCCCAACAGACTGCCAACCGATATGAGAACGGTCACCAGTGAGGCCCATATGGTCTTGGACAGATACCATGGTTTGGTCGTGGTCATGTTCGATCCTTTCGATCAAATCTGAACTGTTATGCTGATGGCAGACGCGATTCCCGGCATGCCGTCGGCGCCAATTTGTGAAACCTCGATTGTCGCCGGCGTCGTCCCTGTCGCAAAATCGGCCAGCATTTGAGTTTGGGAGTAGATCCACGGCGCGGCATTCACCGTCAGCATCCGTTTCAACACGCCGCCAGTGCCTAAAACCCGGATCTGGTAGGCTTCCACACCTTCCGGCAGCGGTATCTCCGCCGCATCCCAGCCATCGCCATCCAACGATCCGCGCCGGATCCATGCAAAACGCTTGCTGCCATCAGCTTGATCGGTGCCTGTGAGATGCGCGGGCGAAAAACTTCGCTTCGCCTTTTTTGCCGGTCCCGCCGTGGTCGTTGCAAAGTAGCGGTCGGTGAAATCCTTGCCAGCCGGACCGAGCTTCCAGTTCAGCGCCAGTTCTGCTTCCGCCGTCGTCAAGCCTGAAGACACCACGGCATTGTCCAAGAGCACAAACTCTGCGCCCGCACTTGCGCCGGAAGCCGCTGCGTCATCGGTGCCAAGTTGCCCGCGCAGCAGCCCGGTCAACCGCCAGACGCCCGCCGAAATCTCTTCCGCGCCTGAAAACTGCAATACCTCCCACTGCCCGTTGATTGATTTCACCGCCGCCGCGTTCGCGCCACCCAGCACCAGCGCCTCGCTCGCACCGGACACGGCGCCAGAAAACAGCCTCACATCAAAAGTCTGGGCCCGCTCCCAGCGCCCCATGGTTCCGCTTGCAAGCGCGCCGGTCAGGTTGCCGGCAATTGCCTGTTCACCCAGCGTCGCACGAAGCGCATAGCCGCTTGTCGTCGGCGACGCATAGGCAACGACTGGCGACCAGGGTTTTGACCATGCCGCCACCCTGAGGCCCGCGCCAGCATCTGCGCCCAACTGCGGCAGATCGAGAAACGCAAACCAAGGGGCCCCTAACGAACCCGCGCTGTCCGGCAAACGATCCGGCAAAACCGGCCGCGCAGCGGGCCGAGCACCGCTCACCACAAGCCCAGCCTCGATTTCCCGGTGCGACCCGTCCGATAGCTTGCGTATGCGATAGATCGCCGCGCTGTCCGGCAATGCGATCAGATCGCCAGCCGTCAGCGCTGCCTCGTTCCATCCGGCCTGGAATGACACAAATGTGCGCTGCGCGACCATGTCCCGGTGCAGTTGCCGCAATTGCGCCAGTGCCATGCCGGGGTCGAGCGATGCCGGCAGTTCGATGTTGGCGGCGTTCAGATTGCCGTTCGCGATATTCGACTGCACGCTCGTCTGCTGGTGATCGCGCAATTCATCGCGGAACAGCAGCGTTATCTCGCCCGCCACATCGCCATGCTGCAACAACGTTTCGCTCGTCAGCCGGTCATTCTTGTCAAATGCAATGTCCGCAATCTGCCTCGCCACCGGCAGGGCACGGCCCTGAGACCGGAATGTCAGCCTGCCGCCCTGTTCGCAAACATCAACCCGCATGACGCTAAGCAATTGGTCCAGCGCCTCGCGCGCAGTCGTTTGCCCGTTCAACACCAGGCCGGAGACAAATCCGTCCAATTGCAAGCAATCAGAATCGGTTACGCCATGCTCTTCGAGAATGGATTGAACCAGCCCTTCCAGCGTCACGCCCGACAGGCGGCCATTGAGCCAATGCCCGGTAAGCCAATTCGCACCGTCGCCCCAGACGTCACCCTGCACCGGAAAAGCCGGATACGGCCGCGAATCCCATGCCCACAGATAGCAATTGCCGCGGTCCATCATCGGCGCGCCGTAGCTGGAAGACACCGGGTTTGCTGCCGCGTCACCCCAGTGATCGAGGTGAGCACTCAAAAACCGGTTCTGCGCCAGATCGTCCCGGCCACCATTGGAAAACCATGGCAGCGCCGAGGCCGAAGACTTCGGGTCCGGGAATACATTCGGCTGGTTGGCCGCCTTGTCCACCGCAGGGCAGCCAAGCTCGGTGAACCAGATCGGCTTCGACTGCGGCACCCACGCCGTCGGCGTCGGAGACTCAACGCCGCCCACCCTCGGATAATGTTGGTTGCGCCACCAGCCTTTCAAATCCTTGGACCGATAGACCCAAGGCTTGCCTGCCACACCATCGCCAATCGGCGTTCGGGTCCCGGCGGTCCGGGCCGCATCACTGGCATAGTACCAGTCATACCCCTCGCCGCCGGCAATCGCAGCCTTCAGCGCAGCCTGGTCAACTGACGACCCCGCCCCTTCCGGATTGCTCCCATCTGCTTGGCTGTCGCGCCAGTCAGACAGCGGCATGTAATTGTCGATGCCGACAGCGTTGATCGCCGGATGCGCCCACAGCGGATCAAGATGAAAGTCGAGATTGTTGGTGCCCGGCGGCGTATACGCGCCATACTCGCTCCAGTCTGCGGCGTACGTCAGCTTGACCGACGCACCCAGCATAGCGCGCACATCCACTGCCAGCGTCTGCAAGGCCGACACAAACGGATAGCTTGAAACAGCCGAGCGCACCCGTGTCAGCGCCTTGAATTCGGACCCGACCAGAAACGCATCAATACCTCCCGCCATGGAAGCAAGCTTGGCGTAATGCAGGACCAGCCGCCGGTAGCCCCAGTCAGCCCCGCCAGCCCATGTCACAACGTCGCCGCTACTACCAAAATGCGAAGGCAGCGCGGACCCTGAAAATGCCGCCACTTGCGTTCCCCCAGCTGCCGTCGCGTCCAC
>JANMQE010000693.1:0-4893 GCA_031370195.1 Phyllobacteriaceae bacterium | reverse complement strand
TGAAATTGCTCACGCTCCTGACAAAGCTCGACGGAAGATCCTTCTCATCCACCAGTTTAAGAAATGTCCGCTTCACGTCAGCGTTCGACACGACAGTGTCAGCATGATGCTCATCGCCGTTCTCAAGCGCAACGCCTTTGGCCTTGCCGCCGGATACGAGAATTTTTTCTACGCCACTGCCGGTCATGATGGTTCCGCCAGACGCCTTGAACGACGACGCCAGCGCCTTGGTGATCGACCCCATTCCGCCGCGCGCATAGCCCCATGCGCCGACCGAGCCATCCACCTCGCCCATATAATGATGGAGGAGAACGTAGGCGGTGCCGGGCGACATCGGGCCGAGTGCCGTACCGATGATTCCTGATATGGCGAGATAGGCCTTTATGACGTCGGTCTCGAAATATTCGTCAAGGAAATCCGAAATCGACATCGTCCAGAACCGCAGCGTGTCCGCCATTTCCTTCGGCCCGAGGCCGCCGAATTTCCTGGCCAGATACAGAAGTTCCGCTATGTCCGCCGGTTTGAAACTGGCCGGATCTGGCGCACGGCGCATCAACAGCGGCTGGATGAAGCGGCACTGCCGTGTCACATCGCGCGCGTAACGCTCGTAGGATTCCGCGTCGCGTCTGGAAAACCGCGCAAATTCGCGCCGGTGCGCATGATGGTCGCGGTACGAGGCCAGATAATCGCCGTCGCGTGTGAACACTGCCCCGCCCTCGTAAGCGATGATCTGGAGGCCGTGTTTCGGCAACTCGAGATCACGCATGATTTCCGGGCGGAACAGGCTGCACACGTACGAACAGTTTGAATAGACAAACCCGGGTGTCAGCTCCCTGCTGACTGCCGCTCCGCCGACCCAATCGTTCTTCTCGACGACCAGCACGTCCAAGCCAGCGCGTTGCAAATAGCAGGCGTTCACGAGGCCATTGTGCCCCGCACCAACAATGATCGCATCAAGTTTCTTCATTGGCAGGATAATTCCAACACAGTCAACGCTCACATATCACGACGTAAAACCTACTCATTTTGAATGAATGTTCAACAAGATTTTTCGTTGCGTGCGCTTTCGTTTGCGTTAAACTGCCTTCGTGAGCAGGAGCGATCAGTGAACCAACCAGACAGCGCCGCTGAATATGATGATACTGCGATCCGGTTTCTGGAGTCGCTGTGGGGCGATGGTTTTTTGTCGCCCGGTGGGCCTGACGAGGTTGATCGGGTCATCGGAAACCTGTCGCTTGAAGGGCTGACCGGGCTTGATATCGGCTGCGGCTCGGGCGGGGTGACCAGGCATCTTGTCGTCAAACACAGGGCAGCGCACGTCACCGGATTTGACGTTGAATGGCCGGTGATCGAGGCCGCACAAAAACGTGCCACCCTTAATGGTCTGGTTGATCGTCTGACATTTGTGCATGGCGGTGCCGGTCCCCTGCCCTTCGCCGACGCCTCCATGGATTTTGTCTTCTCCAAGGATGCGATCCTGCACGTGCCGGACAAACCAGCGCTGTTCCGCGACATCTGGCGCGTATTGAAGCCGGGCGGCTTCTTTGCCGCCAGCGATTGGTTGATTGCCCATAATGACGAACCTTCAAATGACATGAAGGCCTATATCGCCGCAGAAGGTCTCAGTTTTCACATGGCCTCGCCTGATTTTTACAGGCGCGCGCTTGAGACGGCGGGGTTTGTGAACGTCGAGTTGCGTGACCGGAATCCCTGGTATCGCAATGAGGCAAGGTCCGAGGTCGAGCGATTGCGAACCTCGCTGCAAGACAAAAACCCTGCGTTGGCCGACGAGGACTATGTTGAAAAAAACATCCGCACGTGGACTGCCATGCTGAAGGTTCTTGACAGCGGCGAGCATCGCCCGACACATCTTCTGGCTTGGAAGGCGCAGGCATGAATCTGGCGCTTGCGAGAACAGGAAACACGCCCTTGGCTGCCATCGAAATCAACGTTTTGCCGCGCGGCGCGGGCAACAATGGCCAAAAGGCCTCCAAGGAGACCCGCCGCCAGCAGCTGATCGAGGCGACCATCGATTCGCTCGCCAAGCGCGGCTATGCCGAAACCACCATGGCCGACATTTCAGACGGTGCGGGCATGTCGCGCGGCATTGTCAATTTTCATTTCGAGAGCAAAGACAAGCTCTTGACCGCAACTCTGCAATTCCTCTCCGACGAATATTCCGCCCATTGGCGCGCCGCGCTTCACAAGGCGGGCGACAATCCCGCCCATCAGCTTTTCGCACTGGTGTCCTGCGATTTTGACCGCGCCATCTGCAACAAGCGCAAGCTCGCCGCATGGTGCGCCTTCTGGGGCGAGGCCAAATCGCGGCCCACCTATCAGGCGCTCTGCGCCGCGCGCGATGAGGATTACCAGCGTCTGTTCGAGCGGCTTTGCGGCGCGCTGATTGACGAGGCCCGCTACGCCTACGACCGCGACAGCACGGCGCTCGGACTTCTGGCCCTGCTGGAAGGCCTTTGGCACCGCCTGATGATGGGTGGCGGCGGGCTGACCAGCGAGCTTGCAAGGCAAGTCGGCCTGCGCCAGCTGGCCATTGCGTTCCCGCAGCATTTCCACGTGGCTGAAGGGCCGCGTGTTTCAATAACTGCAAGATAGTCTGATCAGGAGGATAAAATGAACCTGTCACGCATATCCGCACTCGCAAGCGCCGCCTTGCTTTTGATCCCTCTGCCGGGCGTCGCCCGCGCTGATGACACGCCAATGGTTTTTGACTGGTCCGGCTATGAAGACCCGCAGTTTTATCCCGCATACAGCGCCAAGAATGGCGGCTCGCCGAATTTCTCGTTCTTCGGCGATGAGGACGAGGCGTTTGAAAAGCTCCGGGCCGGGTTCAAGGCGGACCTTGCCCATCCCTGTTCACAAAACGTCGCCAAATGGCGCGACGCCGGAATGCTGGAACCGCTCGACACGGCCAAGCTGACCGCTTGGAAAGACATGCTGCCCGGCATCATGTCGATGAAGAATTTCACCACCACGGAGGACGGCAAGGTCTGGGCTGTTCCGTTCGAGTGGGGCAACACGTCGGTGATTTACCGCACCGACAAGGTCAAGCCAGACGAGATCACCTCGCTCCGGGCCTTCGCCGACCCCAAGTTCCAGGGCCGTGTTTCCATCGGCGACAATGTCGATGACGCTTATGCGCTGGCAAGTCTCGCCATCGGCCTGAAGGACTGGACCAAGATGACCGACCAGCAATTCGCGGAAGCCTCGGCCTTCCTGCGCGAAGTGCACAAGAATGTCGTTGTCTATTGGGCCGACAACACCGAACTCGCACAGGCCATGACCGGCGGCGGCGTTGATCTGGCGTGGGGCTGGGCCGAAACCTACACCACCTTGAAAAAAGACGGCCAGCCGGTCGCCATGGAAACGACCGCCAAGGAAGGCTTTTCAACTTGGGTCTGCGCGTACGTGCGCCTCAAAGGCGGCGCGGCGAGCGACGAAAAAGTCTACGACTATTTGAACGCTGTGTCCTCTCCGGACATCAGCCAGTATCTCCTGTCCGACTGGGGCTACGGCCACGGCAATGGTGCCGGCATGGCCAAGATTGATCCAACGGTGGTCAAAGCCAGCGGCTTGGCGGACATCTCCAAATTCGTCGACAACACCCTCTTCCAGCAGCCGGTTGCTCCGGAGCTCAAGGCAAAATGGATCGCCGAGTTTGACAAGATCAAGGCGGGATTTTGAGTCGACTAGATATGAGCTTTCAACAGGTTGTTCATCCGGAGCGGATCGTGGAGACTGGAGTTACCAGACCATAAGCGGAGCTCCAATCTCCCCCCTTGCGGGGGAGAAATCCGCGAAGCGGTAAGAGGGGGGCGAGCGCCACGAAGGCTTCGGTGAGAGTCAAAAAGACACAGATCAGAAAATTGCCGTTGACAAATAAAATTTTGTATGTTCATGTTTTGTTCAACAACGGAGATAACGAAACTTTGGACTGGCCGCTCGCAATCACCCGCAACCAAGAAGCGCTCCGCCGCATCGTCGCGGCCATGTTTGCGATGCTGCGCGAGAATCCTGGCAGCAGTCCCCTCTCCGTCGGCTTCGCCGACACCGTGCCGGGGCGAGCCACGGATCTCGCCCGTCCTTCGGACCCCCAAAGGGGCGAGGTAATGCCAGCCGCCGCCCCTTTTACCTCGCCCCGCGTGCGGGCAGAGGTGTCGCGGGCGCAGCCCGTGACGGAGAGGGGACTGCCGCCAGCCAAGTTTGGCTCCGCCGTTTTCACCCTCCCATACCGCATCTACGCAGCCATCCTCCTTATCCTGCGTCCGGCAGAATCGGCTGTGCGCCGCCTCATCATCATTGCCGCTCGCGGTTTGATTTTGAAGCCACAGGCCACGCGGCAAAACCTGCCGAACTTCCCCGCTTTCGCAGCCATGAATTCCGCGCGCATTCCACAATTTGCACTCCTCGACCCGCTCAAGCATTTCTCCCTCGAAGACTTCAACCAAAACTCCAACCCGCACGTGAGCTTCTCCAGCTCCTGGGACCCAAGCGACTTCGCCCCATCGCTCTCGCAGCCCGACGAACCCGTCAACGCAGCCCTCCTCTTCAGCCGCATGCGAGCCCTGAGGGCTGCCCTCAGCGACCTCCCCAAACAAGCCCGCCGCCTCGCACGCTGGCAGGCCCGGCGCGATGAATTGCTCAGGAGCAAATCCAAGCCCACCCGCATCTCAATCTTCCGCCCCGGCCTCCCGCCGGGCTGGAGACAGCGGTCAATCCATGATGTCGATGATGTGCTGAGAGAATGCCACGGGCTGGCGATTTATGCGGTGAACGGGCCGGATACGGGCTGAGAGTTGACTGCACAAGTCGTTGTTTTTACTCAAAAAACCCTAAATTTTCGTCATTCCGGGGCCGCGCAGCGGAACCCGGAAC
>JANMQE010000691.1:0-3032 GCA_031370195.1 Phyllobacteriaceae bacterium | reverse complement strand
GAGCAACGCAACCCGGCCTTCGGCTTGCAGTGCTCATCAATATCAATGCGGCTTATGATCATATCAGTGCCATGATGCACGCCGAACAGCGCCAGGTTGATGCCATCATCTTGTTTGGTACAGCATTCCGCGACGACATGTTGCGCGACAAGCGTTTCTCAAAGGCATTCCCAGATCTCTATGTGCTCGCCCGTGACAGCCAGACCGACATTGTGACGGCGATCAATTGTGATACTGAAAAAGCAATGCGGGAAATCTGCGACCATTTAGCGACAGGCCGATACAAGCACCCCTGCTTCATGTCAGGTCCAAAAACCCTTTCAACAGCGTTGGGTCGACGACAGTACTTTGTAGATTTTTGGGAAAAAAAATTGGGGCGCCCAATCCCCGAAATCTCATCTGAAAGTTATAGTGCGACAAGTGGCGGAAACGCCATGCGCCAGTACTTAGAAATGTGCAAAAAAAATCGGGTGCCTATTGATCTCATCATGTGTGAAAACGACATCTTGGCCTGCGGCGCAAAGGATGTGATTGTTCATGAGTATAACTTACGTGTTCCGCGTGACATCGCCATTGTCGGTTTTGACAATATCGAACTCTCCGGGGCCCATCCTTACGAACTCACCACTTATGATCAACCCTTGGAAGAAATGGTAATTGCTATCGTCGATATGATTCTGGGCCGCATGCCGAAGAAGCCCGTTACATTTCCGGGAAAGCTGATTGTGAGGCAATCGACTCGTTGAGTTCTTTTTTGCAACACTATAGCGTGGTAGTGATTTCTGAACTCCAATTGCATTGTCACGACACTGAATGTACTGGGGCAAGAAGCGCCTGATGTTGGTGGAGATGCTGCCGGAAGCGCTCGGCGTAGTCACCCCCAACTGCAACAGTAACGCTTTTTCGTGCCGCCAGCTCCGCCCGCCACGCTGAGACGCGGGGTAGGTTTTCGAAGATCGGCTGCGACACAACCGGACCCACGATGTCGAAATAGCGGAAAAGCGGTGCGAATACCGCGTCGACCATGCCGAAGGCGGCACCGCTGAAATAGGGTCCTTCCCCAAGCTCCGCCTCCAGCCGCATCAACCTGTCCCGAAACGCCGCCTTCTTCACATCTGCTACCGTGCGATCCTTGGCGTTGAGGAACTGCCAGGCATCGGCCAAACTCGCCGTACCAAACTCGATCCAGCCCCGATGGCGGGCCCGCGACAGCGCATCGAGCGGATACATCGATGCGCCATCCTGAGATTCCTCGAGATACTCGCAAATCACCATGCTTTCGAAAAGGACGGCGTCCGGCCCATCCGCTTGCCTTACCTTGAGCAGTGGCACCTTGCCGGTCGGCGAAAGCGCCAGGAACCAGTCTGGCTTGGCGGCGAGATCAACGTCGATCCTCTCAAACGACACGCCCTTTTCCAGAAGAACGATTACCGCCCGTTGAACGAAGGGGCAAAGCGGATGGCTGATGAGCGTTAGGTTCGTGTTGGGCATGTTGGTCTCTCGAAAAATTGGCAATGAACAGGCGCTGTCAGGCTGGGGCTACAGCAACTGCCCGCCCGAAATGTCAAAACTCGTGCCGTTCGCCCAAGCCATGTCGTCAGACAGGATGGCGGCAACCGCACCGCCGATATCGTCCGGCAGGCCGACGCGACCCAGAGCAATGCCCTGCGCCACATAGGCGTTGACACCATCATTGTCGCGCACTGCGCCGCCACCGAAGTCGGTCGCGATGGCACCGGGCGCAATGGCGTTCACCCGGATACGGCGCGCGCCCAGCTCAACCGCCATGTACCGCGTCACCACTTCGAGTGCTGCCTTCACGGCCGCGTAAAGGCTGTAGCCCGGCAGCGTGAAGCGCACAAAGCCGGACGAGACGTTCAGAATGCGCCCGCCGTCTTCGATGAGCGGCAGCAGCTTCTGGGTCAGGAACACCGGCCCGCGCAGATGCGTGCTGACCAGCGAGTCAAATTGCTCTTCAGTCGCATCGGCGAAATTTGCGAAAAGACCGTTGCCAGCATTGTTGACCAGAAAGTCGAACCGCTCGCGGCCGAAATTGGCCTTCAGGGTTTCGGCCACCTTTCCGGCAAATACCGGAAAGCTCGTCGTATCGGTGACATCGAGCGCAAGCATGGTGGCGGTGCCGCCCAGGGCTTCAATCTCTTGGCGCAGCGCGTCGGCTTCTGCCGAGCCGTTACGGTATGTGCCAATGATGTGGGTGCCGCGTTTGGCAAGGTGCAGCGCCATGTTGCGGCCAAGGCCACGGCTGGCGCCGGTGATAAGTGCAATTTTGTTGGTCATGGTCGGTCCTCTCAGGGTGATCCCGCTGGAATGCGGTGCCGCGACGGCGGCTTTCGATGCCCCTGAGATAGGCGGTGCAGGCGAGAAGCGCCCGCCCGATACGCTCAACCTCTTGCCTAATTGTCTCAAACACTTTACTCGTCGGACTGCCTATGGCATATTCTGAAGATGACCAACTTGCTCACTCCGCATCTCGACATCGCCCTGCGTCACGCGCCGTCAGGGCTGACGATCACACCGATCCCGCGGCTCGAAATCAGCGTTGGGCAGGCGACCACCGACAAGGCACCATGCCTCTATCGCTCGATGATCTGTTTCATCCTGCAGGGTTCGAAGCAGGTGGCAATGAACGACGTTCTGTTGGACTACGATCCGGCGCATTACCTCATCAGCGCCATTGATCTTCCGCTGAGTGGTCAGATATTGGATGCCGATGACGGTCGGCCCTATGTCGCGGTTTCGTTGGCCCTGGACGCTGCCCTGCTGGCAGATGTTGCGTCCAACATGCCCCCGATGCGTGACGCCTATCTCCAGAGTCACAAGACAAGTATCGGTATAGCTGTCAATCCCATGACAGCGCCGCTGCGCGACACCTTGCTGCGCCTGTTGTCGTTGTTGGACGCTCCGGGCGACATTCCGGTTCTTGCCCCCATGGTGGAACGTGAATTGCTCTATCGTCTCCTACAAAGTCCGCAGGGGCGTCTGTTACGTCAGATCGCTCAGCCGGAAGGAAT